>CAZOLU010000172.1:0-7830 GCA_964580485.1 uncultured Saprospiraceae bacterium
AATTTAGAAATCTTCATAAAGCATAACTATGAACTATTCTCTATATTGTCAGATGCACTTGATTTTAAAAATGGTGTGTGTAAGCTGAATTTTTTTATTTTCTAAGTGTAAATTTAATGGGTACGACCATTCTCACTCGAACGGGGCGGCCATTCATCTCGCCAGGCACAAATTTTTGCTCTTTCGCCATTTTCTGTATAGCTTGTATTGCGGCTTGCTTGAGCCCACCTCCAGGAGTTTGATCTCTTAGCACTTCAATATTGGAAATAGAGCCATCTAATTCTACCACAAAACGAATATAAACCGTTCCCTCAAAATGCTGCTCACGTGCCATAAGGGGATATTTTACAGTTTTGGATAAATATATAAGTAGTGCCTGATCCCCACAGGATTTCTTTATGTCCCAACTATTACCTGAATTTTCACAGCGTTGATCTGCAAAATAGGGCATATGTTCTGCATAGTCCTCTACTTTCAGTTTTACTGTTTGGGTCTTTGGTGCTACTAGGGGATCGATTTTAGGAGGAGCAGGAGGTAAGATGGGGCCTTTTGAACCCGTTATTTCTTTCCCAGTTCCTTCCTTAGTACCTTCTGGGGATTTCTTTTTTTCTGGATCTGGTGCAGGTTCTGGCTTTTCGGTCAAATCCATTTCTGGCGATTCTAATTTAGGGGGCTCTACTGGAGTAGGGGGTGGGGGCGGTAATTCCCCTAGTGTTACGGGGGGTAAATCTTCTAATATTGCCGATTGAAGATCTCCCGACACCCAATCTCTTAGTTGCTCCCTGGTGGTCCAAGACATAGCAATTAAAACAATGGCTAATGCTGCTATGAATCCAACAGAACCATTAAGCCCAGTCTTTTTCAGCATTTTTTCACCATCAGCATGATAACTACGCTTTCTATAGAAAATATAGGCAGCCACACAAAGACTTACTAGCCCTAGTCCAAGTAAAACCTGCTGACTGGTTAAAAATAAGGCCATTAGAGGCAGTGGTTTGGAAAATAGTAAATCCCACATAATTTGTTGTTTTTGTTGATTAAATAAATAGAGTATCTGTTCCAATGTGGAAGTACATTAGATAATACCTTAATTAAGGGTATGTGGAAGTTGTGTGTGTGGAAAAACGTTGAATTTTTACAGGTACTTCTAGTTCGGTGTTAAAATTCAACAGTAAAAGTGCTTGTTTTAATCTTTTTTTTATAGATAACTGTAAATTTTGGAGTTGACAATGTTTGTGTAAAGTGATTCTCTTGAACTTCTTTTTGATCTTGTCTTTTTACAAAGAATACTACGGAATATATACCAGGGGTGTCCATAATAATATCTAAACTCCCTTCTTCAACATACCCATATTCCATCAATCCATAATCACATGAAGGTTGTGGAATTCGTGTTAAACGTGAATCTGAGTGGCATACTACCTTGTAAACAGCATCCCATCCACAACCCCCAAAATTGGAATAGAGTATCTCAATGCTGTCTAAGGCATAAGAAATACGAACAGTGTCTAATGTACGGTAGATCCTATTTTGGTTTTCGAACAGGAAATTATCAACGCCTTTATCTTGTCCATAACTCATTAGGCTCAAGGATAAACTTGTTAATGTTAGTAAAAATATCTTCTTCATATTTGAGCTGTTCTGTCCAAGATTTAAACATGCTCTTGAACCGTTTTAATTATTACGATTCTTTGGTAATTGCTGTGGGCCCTACGGCAATGATCTGCCTTCGGTCGCTATGTTGCATAGCTCGTGCCAAGGACATCCCTTTGGGGCTATTCGCTCGGCCCTCCGTTAGCACTACGGTCTAGCCTCATTTTAGTCAGCTACTATTTCACAGCGCTACGCCATTTTACTAATTTTACACAGGATTTGTCAAAGAACCATTATTACTAACAAATTGTAAGAGCCTGAAAGTGCTCTGTAATAACTTCATGAATATAGATGCTACTACATGCTATCTTGGTGGATCGAATTTCTTTTTTTTAGAAAATTTTAAGTACTAGAATAAATTTTAAGTGTAAATGTTTGAAAATCAAATTTTTGTTTAAAAATAAAATCTTCAATTAAAATATTAGTAGTTTTCTCATCTAAACTTTTTATATTTGATCTTGTTGACAATTTTGAACGAATCTAAATTATTGTGCCTAAAACAAGGTGCATATTTTATAACCTATATAAAAACCAAATATTATGGCTTTTGAATTGCCTGCATTGCCTTATGCTTTTGATGCTTTGGAACCACATATTGATGCTCGTACTATGGAAATTCATCATGGAAAGCACCATGCTGGTTACACTAGCAAGTTGAATGCTGCTATTGAAGGTACAGACTTGGAAGGAAAGTCTATTGAAGAAATTTTGAAAGCTGCTGGATCTGCTGGTGCAGCAGTGCGCAATAATGGTGGTGGATACTACAACCACAACTTGTTTTGGACTGTAATGTCTCCTGATGGAGGTGGAGAGCCTACCGGTACTTTGGCTGATGCTATCAACGAAGCTTTCGGGTCTTATGCTAATTTCCGTGAGAAGTTCTCTGCTGCAGCTAAAACTCGTTTTGGCTCTGGTTGGGGTTGGCTTTGTGTACACAACGGCGGTAAATTAGAGGTGTGCTCTACACCTAATCAAGACAACCCTTTGATGGAGGTGGACACTAGAGGTTGTGGTGGTACGCCAATCTTAGGATTGGATGTATGGGAGCATGCTTACTATTTGAACTATCAAAACCGTCGTCCTGACTATGTTGACGCATTTTTCAATGTCATCAACTGGGCTGAGGTAAGCAAGCGTTTTGATGCAAATAAATAAGAATTTTCAAAGTTTTTAGGAATAAGCAAGGGCTGTCGGAAAAGATTCGGCAGCCCTTTTCCTATTCCAAGGCCAAGCCTTTCAAATTTCGAATAGAAGCCTTATCTTTGTAATTCATCACTAATTTCTGGTTGATGTGTTAATAACTGAATAAAATGAATAGATTCAAGATTCTACTGATATGCCTAAGCTTTAGTATGTCCTTAGCTGCTCAAGGAGATGAACCACCTTATGAGGGGGCTGTTGGAAGTGGTGGCTATGACTATGGTTTGAAAGGAGGGTTGACGATTGCCACACAGGATTGGAATGGTTTTCAGCGCAATGCTCTTTTTTCTTATCATGGAGCAATGTTTTTTGATGTTAAAGGGGGCTGGAAAGAGAAAGAAAATGGCTCTGCTACGCAATCCAAATTTGGAGGGCAACTAGGCTATCATCGCAAAGGCAGTAGCTTTCAGAATGTCTTTATTGCTGGGAGCAATTCTAGACCTCAAAATGTATTTCATAATGTATCGCTTACACTTTGGGGTAAGCAAGCTTTCAGAACATCGGCCCAATCTCATTTTTATGGCGGATTTGGGTTGAGGGTAGATTACACGGTAGATTATCAGCTTTTTGGCTTTGGTGTAGAGGGGGTGAATGCCTTTAACTATGGGGTATGGCTTGCAGGGGGGATGGAATTTGATTTGAGTGAGCGCACGGCCTTGATTTTAGAACTGAGTGTCAGTCCCGATCTTTCTAATCAGGTTTTGGTGCCACCAGGCTATTCTACGGGCTTGAATGATATTAATGGCAATCCTATTTTGTCTCAAGAACAACGAGTCAATAATCTCATATTTGAAGTATCCGCAGGTTTTAAAATCAAGCAATAGCTTAGTAGCCTGCGGCACTATCGTCGCCTCGTTTGTCGGCAGCAGCCTGCAGGCTGCCATCGGGCATCACCATAATTGCATCGACCTGTCCCATAGGTTTGCGCTCTTTGAATTGATGCCCCATCTCCTGAAGGCGTTGCATGGTTGTTTCATCAAAGGCATTTTGCTCGTAGTAGATCTGGTCGGGCTTCCATTGGTGATGAAAGCGGGGCTTTTGCACTGCGTCATAGATCGACATCTTAAAGTCGATAACATTGGTAATTACCTGAAAAACGGAGGTAATGATGGTGGAGCCGCCAGGAGTTCCTACTACTAAAAAGAGTTGATCATTTTTTTCAACAATGGTGGGGGTCATAGAACTCAACATTCGCTTACCTGGCTCAATGGCATTGGCTTCATTCCCCAAAAGGCCAAACATATTGGGAGAACCTGGTTTGGCACTAAAATCATCCATCTCATTGTTTAATACAAAACCTCCGCCTTTCACAACGACTCTTGATCCATAATTCCCATTAAGGGTGGTGGTTACCGCAATAGCATTACCTTCTGCATCAACAATAGAATAGTGTGTGGTTTGTTCGGAGATCTTTCGGGGAATGCCTGCCTTGATTTGCTCACTAGAGCTGGCTTGCTGTCGACTAAAGCTCTGCATGCGTTGGCGCGCATACGTTTTATCGAGCATCGCCTCAATGGGCACAGGGTAAAAGTCGGCATCGCCTAGGTGCTCGGCTCGGTCGGCATAGGCTCGGCGTTCGGCCTCTACCATGAGGTGGGTGGCATTGATCGAGTGAAAGCCCATTTGTTCTAAAGGGGCATCTTCTACCATTTGCATGAGTAAGGCTAATACAATCCCGCCACTAGAGGGTGGGGGCATACTGATGATTTTGTAGTCCTTTTTATATGTGAAAGTGATGGGGGATCTCCACTGCGCTTCATAGCCTTCGAGATCTTCCTTACTAATGATGCCACCACCTGCTTGCATTTCTTCTACCATTAAATTGGCTACCCAGCCTTTGTAAAAGCCATCGCGTCCTTTTTCCTGAATAGCTCCTAGCACTTTAGCCAAATCTTTGTTGATGATACGGTCGCCTTTTTGCCAGGGGCGGTCGCTTCGATAATAGACGGGCTCATAGCGATTGATGTTTTTAAAGTCTTTTTGCTTGCTGTTGAGTACTTCGGCCTCGATTTCGGTGAGTGTAAAGCCTTTTTCGGCAATTTTGATTGCCGGAGCCAGCAAGTCGGCCCAAGGCAAACGCCCATATTTTTGGTGGGCGGCATAAATGCCTGCCACCGAACCTGGTACGCCTACCGCTAGATGCCCGTTTCGGCTTAGGCTGTCGATGGTATTGCCTTCTGGGTCGAGGTACATATTGCGATGCGCCGCAAGCGGCGCCTTTTCTCTAAAGTCGAGGGTGGTGGCTTGCCCGTTTTTGTCTCGATAAACCATAAATCCACCTCCACCAATGTTGCCAGCTCTTTGGTATACCACCGCCAGCACAAAATGAACGGTTACCATCGCATCAATGGCGTTGCCCCCTTTGCGGAGGATGTCGCGCCCCGCTTCTGAAGCAAGCGGGTGTGCACTGACCACCATAGCTTTGCTCCCTTCAAGTTTTTTCTGAATATGGTATTCGCCAGTTTTACAGGCAGAGAGTCCTAGGAAAAGTAGGATAAAAAATAGCTGATATCGCATGGCTTTGATTTTTAGCTGATTATTCGATTGGGCGCCGCGCTGTGCAACCCCTTGCCCCAAAGGGGTGAGCAGACCTGTCCCAAAGGGATGCCCTTGGCACGAAGGGTGGAACATAGCGGACGACTCCGCCTGCGGGGAGTGCCCCTAATCAAAAAAATATGCTACGAAGATAAGCATTTTCTATGGTTGATTGTCTCCCATATCCAATAATTGAAGTTTAGCATCTTTCCAGCTAAATTCTTTTCGGATTTTTTGATCGTATTGAGGATCACCATTGTCATCGTATTTACCTTCTTCCATTTGAAAGATGATGAGCCCTTCAACGCCTAGATTATCGTTGGGGTAGATGAAGTATTCATGGCGAAAATAGGGGATATCGAAGCCATTATCGAGCTTGCGGATATGGTGAAGCTGTAGTCCATCCCAAAACACTACCTGCATTCCAAAGGCTCCGCCACAATAGCCATCGCTAAAGGAGAATTGTAAGATATTGCGAATCCCTTTGACTCCTTTGTTGTTGCTAATGCTTGCATCAATTCCTGTAGAGAGCAGCCCAATGGCAGGAAATTCGAGTTTAGAAAGCTCTTGATTTTGGCGACAGGCACGCACTTGCATATAGGTTTGGGTACGAGGGTAGCCATTGACCATATCCCGAGTTTGGCGACTAAAGCCATAGAGGAATAGGGTATTGGGATCTTCTTGACTTTGCAAGTGTCCTAGAGCCATAAATCCTCCCCAAATATAGCCGCTTTTGCGTTGCCCATTCTCTTGAAAGCTGATGCGATACCAAGGGGCATTCAGTCCTTCAATAACCAGCTCTTCACTGCTTTTTTCTTCAACTTGAAGGCTACTGCCTAGTGCCAATTTTCCTGTGATGGTAGCATTGCTGCTGGGCATTGCTCGAACATTCACCCTATCTGCAATGAGGTAGTACTGCTGCCCCACTTGGATTTGCTTGTAGGGGTTGTAGGCTTCGTTTTGGCTGTAGCCTAATGTGCTAATGAGGAGGCTGAGGATTGCGAAAATGGATAGGCGCATAGGCGATGTATTCTGCTTGCAAGCTAGTATATGAGCTGTTGTTATTGTTGTAATAGGACGGAGACCCTTATCGCCCAATATTTATATCGATCCAATGAATAGCCTCCGTCCTTTTTGAGTGGGGAATGATTCGTAATAAAGTCTATTTTATTCCTAGTTTCTTACGAATTTTTTTAGGAATAGCATCTTTATGCACCATGATATTGGTGGTTTTGTACTTGAAGAAGGCTTCTGAAGCATAGAAATAACCATCACAATCGTTGGTTTTTCCCCATGAGTTTTTCACAATATAGTATTTTGTACCTTTTTGGTCTTTGACAATACCCGTGAAGTGCATCCCATGGTCGTCTGTAGTTTCGTAGTTGTCGAAAGCTTCTTGACGCATCTCCTGAGTAATTTCCAATTCTTTAACAGGTTCGTCGAAAGCTGAGCTAACTTTTTTGGCACCTGCATCGCTAAAGTTACGATTGTCACGCCCTTGTATTTGAATGGTAGATTCGTCTTCTGGTACAATTGCTAAACCATCGCGGTAGGAAAATCCTTTTTCAGAAACATCAGAAGCCCAAGCTACGCCATAGCCATTTTCCAAAGCGTGGTCTGTAATTTCCACCATTTCATTTAAAGGAACATTATAGGCGAGTCCAAAAGCCCAATTGTCGGGAATTTCCAAGACAAATTTTTCATAAAAAGGATGATGCGTAAAAGAAGTAACAATAACATAATCATCCATATTTAAGCCCAGTTCTTTGGCGAAGGACTGAGGGGTATATTTTTTACCTTGGTAGGTGAATTCGCTAGGAGCTTCACCCAAGTAGGCATCTAGCACCCCTTCTACGGCATTTTTCCAAGAGGGGGTGAGTTTGCGTTGAGGGTTTTTGACCACCTCTTTGACCATTGCGGTGAGGATATTGTTCAATTCTGAGTGGTTGTGGGTTTCACTGCCATACTCCAAACCTTTGTAGACTTCTTCGGGAACGATGCCGTATTTTTTGACAACGTAGGGGATGTCGTGGAAGGCCCCTCCGGGGCCGAAGTTGAAGTTGCCATGCATGCGCACATAGTTGATGGCCTTGTCGAGATAGGCTTTGCGAGCGATATACATTTCGGAGAGGTTGTGCTTGCCCTTCCCCATGCGAATGAGCTCTGACTCAAAAAAGGAGAGGGCCGAAAAGCTCCAGCAAGTACCTGTACGGTTTTGGTTTTGGACTTCAGTTGCTTCTATGTCATGAAGGACTGTAAAATAATATCTCCCATCCTTTTTATTCGTCAGTTTGCTGTTTTCCTGTGCTTGCAGTTGGTAACTTAGACTGAGAATGAGGGCAAAAAGTAAGATTTTAGATAGTTTTAACATTAGGTTGGATGTGTTTAATCATGCTAATAAAGTTTATCACCTATAAAAATATTAAAAAAAAGGGAAAGTAT
>CAZOLU010000173.1:0-7812 GCA_964580485.1 uncultured Saprospiraceae bacterium
GAACTGATGTCAGATGAAGAACTGGCGCGGCTCTCTCCACGTATGCTCGAATACCACCAAGCACTTGGCAAAACCTCACATATTCGACCTTATCACCATGAGGATGAAGCCGTCCTTTGTCTCTTAGATGTTTATGAAAGTCAGGAAACAGAGGATGGGATTTCACAGGCTTGGATGCTACAAGTACCCCATGCAGAAACTGCTCTCTGGATTGTTTTCAATGAATCTATTCAGAAAATAGAATGTCTGGGGGGAATCCCTGGTGCAGATGAGTTGGTATAGACAAATCGCCAACTCATCGAATTTTAATATCCTTAATCTAATGTCATTACAACTTTTTAAAAGCTAAAATGTTAATTTTGCGTTGATTTAGGGATTTTTCATGAATTTCAAAGTATATGCGCCAAGTAATTATTGTAGGAATTTCCATTCTGATCTTAATCCTCGCCTTTTGGGCTTCAGGATCTTTATCCAAACGCCCAGCACCTAAGAAAAAGCCAGAACGCCAACAAGCGGCCAAGTTGGTACAGGTACAAACCATAAAAAATGAGGAAGTACAAGCTCAAGTGAACATCTATGGTCGTTT
The DNA here is from genome assembly GCA_964580485.1 of uncultured Saprospiraceae bacterium. Taxonomy (GTDB): domain Bacteria; phylum Bacteroidota; class Bacteroidia; order Chitinophagales; family Saprospiraceae; genus Saprospira. The sequence continues at coordinate 587 of CAZOLU010000173.1, forward strand.
GGTGCCTTATGAGAAAACAGAGCTTTTTGCCGAAGTAGGAGGGCTGCTAGTCAACACTTCCAAACCTTTTAAAGAAGGTACGCGCTTTGCAAAAGGAGAACTCTTGCTGAGTATAGACAATCAAGAGCAACAGCTCAACCTCCGAGCCCAGCGTGCACAACTCCTAAGCACCATTACCCAAATGATGCCCGATATCAAAATTGATTTTCCTGAAAGTTTAGAGCAATGGAACAACTACCGTCAAAACTTCGACTTAGAACAAAAGATCAAGGAGTTGCCTAAACCAAATAGTGATCGGGAAAAAGACTATATCACCCTCAAGAATATCTACAACCAGTATTACAATATCAAATCCTTGGAAGAGCGTTTGAGCAAATATTCGATTTCCGCCCCTTTTACAGGAGAACTAACCGAAGCACTGATCAGCACTGGATCGCTTATCCGGGCAGGGCAAAAAATTGGCACTTTGATGAACACTGCAGTATATGAACTACAAGCATCTGTACCACTTGAAGATCTGAAATATATTGGCGTAGGGGATGAGGTTACCCTAAAGTCAGAAGATGTAGAGGGAAGTTGGAAAGGTCGGGTCCTACGTATTGCTAGTACCATAGAAACCAAAACGCAAACCGTTCGCCTCTATATCCGAGTCAATGGCTCTAATCTTCGTGAAAATATGTTTTTGACGGGAACCATACAAGCCGATCGTATGGCCAATGTCATGGAAATACCTCGCAAACTCTTAATCGATGACAACAATGTTTTTGTAGTAGACGGAGATACTAGTCTGAGCTTAGCCACCGTGCAGCTTGTCAAACTTTCGGAAAGTACAGCCTTGGTCAAGGGCTTGAAAGATGGGGCAAAATTGCTGCAAGAGCGTTTCCCCGGTGCTTATGAAGGAATGAAGGTGAGTATAGCTCAATAATCAGCGCTGAAAGGCTACCAAGATTCCACCCTATGATCTCTTTTTTAATTCTAAAAATCTGCCTCAGGACTACTGAGCATAGCAAAATATTAAGATGAAAGCGATTGTCGACTTTTTTATTAGAAACTCTGTTGCTGGGAATCTGTTGATGTTTGTGATTTTATTATTCGGATGGTTTGGACTAAGGAGTATGAAATCTACCTTTTTCCCACCAACTCCAGAAAAAATTATCAGCATCCAAGCTGCTTTACCTGGAGCTTCTCCCGAAGAAATTGAACAGGGAATAGTGTTGAAAATTGAGGAAAACCTCAAAGGCCTCACCGGAATCGAGCAAGTCAATTCGGTTTCTAGTGAAAATGCAGCACAAATTACCGTGGAAATCATATCAGGATACGACATCAACCTCATTAAACAGGATGTAGAAAATGCCGTCAATCAAATTAGCTCTTTCCCCGCAGGCATGGAATCCCTACGTATTTTCAAACAAGAAAATCGAAACTTTACCTTTAGTTTTGCTTTGAGTGGAGAAGTCCCCCTAACCGTATTAAAATCTGAAGCTCGGAGAGTAGAAGATCAATTGAGGGCTACGGATATTATGTCTAAAGTCACACTGAGTGGATTCCCCGAAGAAGAATTGGAAGTAGCTTTTAGAGAAGATGACCTGCTCAAATATCAAATTACCTTTTTAGAAGCTACTCAAGCCGTTCGCAACAGCAATATCGAGATTACAGGTGGAAAACTCAAGGGAGAAAAAGAAGAGTTGCTCATCCGTGCCAAAAACAAAGGCTATTATGCCGAGGAGTTGAAAAATATTCCAGTAAAAGCCAATGCAGACGGAAGCTTCCTCTATTTGTACCAAATTGCAGACATTACCGACCGTTGGGCAGATAATCCACAGGCCAGCTATATGAATGGCAAGCGATCTGTGGTTATTACCATTCAGAATACAGATGAGGAGGATCTACTGACTATTGCAGATTATATGCGAAATTATGTAGAGGAATACAACAAAAGTGGGCGACCTGTTAAAGCCACTACGATACGAGATGGCTCTATTACCCTACGTCAGCGTATTGACTTATTGGTGAATAATGGGGTAATTGGATTCATTTTGGTGCTAATTGCACTTGGTTTTTTTCTACACTGGAGTATTGCTTTTTGGGTGGCGGCTGCTATTCCTATCTCTTTTGCAGGGATGTTTATTGTAGGGAATGGTATTGATTTAACCATCAATGTAGTTTCTCTTTTTGGGATGATTCTCGTGATTGGAATTTTAGTGGATGATGGGATTGTCATTGGTGAAAATATTTATGCTAAATTTGAAAAAGGATTAGAAAAAGAAGAGGCCGCCTCGGTAGGTACCATGGAAGTTTTGCCTGCGGTGGTTTCTGCAATTCTTACTACGGCAGTGGCATTCTCCATGTTCTTTTTTATAGAAGGGCGTATCGGCGATATTTTTAAAGATATGGCCATCGTAGTGATTTTCACCCTAGCCTTTTCCTTGGTAGAAGGAATGTTTATCCTGCCAGGACACTTGGCTCATTCACGTGCTTTGGTGAGAAATCGAACTAGAAATGTCGTAGAACGCTTTTTCGATACCATCATTGGCGCAATGGATCGCTCTTTGGCTTGGGTGCGTGAAAAATTATATGCTCCCTTCCTCCGTATGTGTTTGACGGGCTGGCAGCGTATGTTCCCAGTAGCTTTAATGCTCAGTTTGTTGATTATCGCCTTTGCTTCTGTAATGGGAGGTCATGTAAAAACTACTTTTTTCCCCTTTATCGAACGGGATAATATTGATGTAACGGTGAATATGCCTGCTGGGACAAGGGAAGAACTGACCAATGATGTTCTGGGCTATATCGAAAAGAAAGCCTGGGAGATGAATGAGCTCTACAAAGCAGGACGCAAGGATGGAAAAGATATTATTGAAAAAGTAGAGCGTACTATCGGTCCAGCAAGCTACAATGGTAAATTATCCATTAGTTTGATGGATGGAGAACAACGAGCGACCCCCGTTTTACAAATCCAAGATTCGATTCGCTCTATGGTTGGTGACATCGTAGGAACGGAAACCCTTTCATTTGGAATCGCCTCCATCTTCGGAAAACCTGTATCTGTATCTGTTTTGGGCGCCGACCTAAGGGAACTAGAAAAGGCCGTAGAGGCTCTGAAAAAAGAGCTAAATGCCATTGAGGGACTCAAAGATGTTTTGGATAACAACCAAGCTGGCTTGCGAGAGGTGAATCTCAGTCTCAATGATAAAGGACGACAACTCGGACTCAATCTACAGGAAATTCTAAGTCAGGTACGCCGTGGATTTTTTGGCTCAGAAGTACAGCGTTTGCAACGTGGTCGTGATGAAGTTCGGGTTTGGGTACGCTACAAAACAGAGGACCGTTCTAATGTGGGACAATTGGAAAATATGCGCATTCGCTTCGCCGATGGGCGTGAGTTTCCACTAGCCGAAATCGCCAATTTTGAAATCAAACGAGGAGTCGTCAATATCAACCACCTGGATGGTAAACGAGAAGTAAAAGTAGAAGCAGACATTGCCAATAAAAAAGTATCGGTATCCGATATTACCGCACAGATTAGAAATGAAATTGCCCCTCGGGTACAAGCACAGTTTCCTACAGTCATTTTCAGCTTCGAAGGGCAGAATAAAGAGCAGCAAAAAAGCATCAGCTCTATTCAAACCGTTATGCCAATCGTCCTACTGATTATGTTTATCATTATTGCCCTGACCTTTAGCTCTTTGGGGCAAGCAGCGGTTGTATTTGCCATGATTCCTTTTGGATTGATTGGAGTGATCTGGGGCCACTGGACGCTTGATGCGCCAATTAGCCTGTTTTCGGTATTGGGAATTATTGCTTTGATTGGTATTATGGTGAATGACTCCCTGGTGTTGGTTTCGGCTTATAATAACTTTATCAAAGAAGGACTGGTGCCCCTGGAGGCGGCTTTTGAAGCGGGTAAGGCGCGCTTTCGAGCAATTATCCTCACCTCTTTGACAACAGTTTTAGGACTAGGTCCTTTGATTCTAGAGAAAAGTTTCCAAGCACAGTTTCTAATTCCTATGGCCATCTCCGTAGCCTTTGGGTTAGTGATTGCCACGGTGGTAACTTTAATATTATTGCCTTCTGTATTGCTGTTGCACAACCGCTACAAATGGCTTTTAGCCTTAGTTTGGACGGGTAAAGCTATTCAGCCTGAGGAGGTGGAAGCTGCCTATCCGCATCGTAAAAATTACTTTATGGTTTGGATGCTAGGGATTGTCCTGATTGTTGCATTAATGATGTTGTTGAGGGCTTTGTTTTAGTGATGCTAAGCTTGTAACTATTTAGCCTGTTTTCTTGGCTCCAAGCCTTCTTCGACTCCTTCGGAAAAAGGCTTGCGCTGGATTGCTGTCAATTTTCGATCCTCTCAGTCTTATTTTTTTGCAAAAAAGAAGACTGAGCCCTTTGGGAAAGGATTCGAAAATTTCAAGCTGCAGGATGCGTTGCTCCTCGTTACTGGACGAGGGGCTGAGCGAAACGAAAGGGGCCTACGTTTTGAACAAGCCGTTCGCTTTCTCCTTGGATCCCTTGGCATAGGGTTCGGCAACTTTAGGTGCTAAACAGTTACCTAATCTTATTCGTTCTTTAACTTTTTATGAGGGGCGCCTTCAGTACTGAGTACTTCCTGGCCGCTATGCTATTTTGCCACAGCTTTTGTGGCACTTGCCACAAGCCCTCTCAGCTTCGCTCTTCGCTCACCCCTTTGGGGCAAGGGGTTGCGCAGCGCTTTGCCAAATTTTCAACTTTTTCACAGGATCTATCAAGAAACCATTTTATTAAAGAATCTCTGCAACTACAAAAATACTTCCTCCAATAAAAACGAGATCGTCTTTTTTCGCTGCTGCTAAAGCAGCAGCGAATGCTATAGCAACAGAAGGGTAGGCTAGCCCTTGCAATTGGTAGAACTTTGCCAGCTCTCTTAGTTGCTCTGCGTCCAAACCTCTGGGAATATCGGCCTTGCAAAAATAGTAAGCGGCCTCTTTGGGGAGCAATTGCAAGAGCTTAGCAGGCTTCTTATCATTCACCATCCCAAAAATAAAGTGGAGTTGATGATGAGGAATTTGACGTAGGGCCTCAAGGGTATAACTCAATCCTTCTGCGTTGTGTGCAGAGTCTGCAATAATCGTAGGGTTTTTATCTTGAATAACCTCCCATCTACCCATCATCTGCGTAAGTACACGCACTTTACTACATGCCGAAATAATGTTAGCTTCTGGAATAGTATAACCCAAATTACGTAGTATAGAAACTCCAGCTAATGCGCTTTGCAAATTTTTGACTTGGAAAGGGCCTTTGAGGTCAAGATCAATGCTTGTGATTCCTAGATCATTATTGCTAAGTTTATAATGATCTAGGCTTAAATCCGAGGATGCTAGCTTGGCTTGAATCAGATCCTCTGCATAAAAAATTGCTGCCTGCATCTGAGCTGCCTTTTTTTCAAATACTGGACTGGTTTCTTCTTGCCGTTCTCCAATAAGCACAGGTCGTCCTTTTTTGATAATCCCAGCTTTTTCAAAGGCAATTTGGGGAAGGGTGTCCCCTAGCATATCTACATGGTCAAAACCAATATTGGTGATAATGCTAAGTTCAGGATCTATAATATTGGTAGAATCCAGACGTCCTCCCAATCCCGTTTCTATTACTGCAATATCTACCTTTTCTTGTCGGAAATAATCAAATGCCATAGCTACTGTAATCTCAAAAAAAGAGGGGGCTTGCGCTTCGATAAAGGGTTGTAGCTGATGTACAAAATTGATAACAGCCGCTTCAGAAATATACTGCCCATTGATTTTTATACGCTCTCTAAAATCTTTATAATGTGGAGAGGTATACAGCCCTACCTTATAACCTGCCTCTTGTAAAATAGCACTCAGAATATGTGCCGTAGAGCCTTTGCCGTTGGTGCCTGCAATATGAATGCTTTTGAATGCTTGCTGGGGTTGCCCCAAATATTCGCAAAGCGCAATAATATTCGTCAGGTCTTTTTTGAAAGCAGCCTTCCCTTCTCTTTGAAACATTGGAAGTTTGCTAAAAATATAAGCAAGCGTTTCTAAATAGGTCATGGCTAATCTTTAGGACTTTCTTGTTTGATAATGACAAAAAGGGTGGTAGATTCTGTACTGTGCATCTTGTCAATCTGCATCGTAAATCCATCTTGTAGGAGTACTGGTTGATTGTATTCAAACTTAGCATACTTAGTTTTCATCACCTGAGCAAAATCAACAAAGGTAAACAGAGACGGATCTAGCTGTCCAATATTTTCAAAAAGCCCAATGATAATACCTGCACAATCTTGAGGAGGAATATTTGGAGGAACCTTATCCTCCTTATCCATCAGCTCAAAACGGAGTTCCTGGCTGAGGTTCTTACATCCCACCTGAATGACCTCCATATTGATCGGGAAGCGGAGTAAGCCATTGAGCTGAAAACTTTCGGTCGAACTTTGTTGATCTACTTCAAATTTATAATTTTCAACACCCGAAATATCGGCTGAAAATATAGCTTTAAAGTCTTCTGCTTTACACTCCTTAGTATTATTGGAAGCATCATTAGCACAACTACTTATTCCAAGTAAAAATAAACTAAAAAGAATGCTTGTTTTCAAAAATCGAATCATAATGGAAACATTTGAAATGAGTGCTTGTTTGTTGGATGTAAAGTGGCTTGATGCTACTTTCAGACCAATAAATTAAATCAGCACGCAAAATAGTAGTTTTTTATGAGCCAAAGAATCATTCGCCCAGAAAACTTAAACGAGATGCCTAAGCGTTATCGTACACAGTTGATCAATTCTATTACAGGATATAAAAGTGCGAACCTTTTAGGCTCAGTGAGTGCAGAGGGAAAAGAAAACCTTGCTATATTTAGTTCTGCGGTACACCTTGGAGCCAAACCCGCTTTGTTGGGACTCATTTCCCGACCATTTACCAATACGGTAGTACGACATAGCCTGAAGAATATTCGGGAAACGGGCTATTTCACCTTAAATCATATACATGAAGGGATCTACAAACAAGCACACCACAGTGCTGCTCGCTACCCCGATGGAGTTTCAGAGTTTGAAATGACAGGGCTAAAGCCCTTGTACCTCAACGCCTTCAAAGCCCCCTTTGTAGAAGAAGCTCGCCTGCAAATTGGATTGAAGTTTCGAGGAGAGCAGTTTATCGAACTCAACAACACTTGGCTTATTATTGGAGAAATTGTATTGCTGCGTTTACCCGAACATGTGATTGCGGAGGATG
>CAZOLU010000174.1:0-7799 GCA_964580485.1 uncultured Saprospiraceae bacterium
GTCCTTTGTTGAAATTGCGTATCGACCACTGATCGATTAGCTCTTGGTACAATCTTTCGTTGCGCTGAATCTCACTAGCCTTGTACCAAGCCTTGGCAGGCTGCCGATGGATTTGCCCTGTTTTTGTATCAACCCATAGCCTCATTGATGCTGCTACCTCCAACACATCTTCGGCCCATAAGGCACCTAAAGCATGATGGTGTATATCTCCTCCTTTGGGCATTTGCTCAAAAAACTTTTGTAGACTCGCTCTATTAGTACGAACCTCCTGAAAATACTGATGAATTGATTGCATAATGGTAGTTCTTTTCCCGACAAAGTTAAAATTATTCTGCCAAAGCTCCCTTTTATTTTAAATGGACTAAAAATATTGTTGTACTTTCGTTAAAAGTTTCTTAAAAAGAAAAAGTAGATCTACTCTAATTTTATGCACACTAAACCGTTTAAAATGACTTTTTTACTCCTGTTAAATGCTTTTAGTTTTTAATGGAATAAATAAATTTATCCCCTGTATTTTTTGTAAAAATCAATAAAGGTCGGATCTTGGCACGAAAGTAGACTATTGATAAAGCGACAGCATTAAGTTTAACTAATCGAATAGTTAATACTCTATTTTTTAATTGTTTACCCTTAAACAAATCATGCACTATGAAATCTTTTTTCCATTATTTTTTAACATCTCTTTTATTTTTCGGGGCAATAGGCAGCAGCTTTGCTCAGGAAGATGATGCCAATGATGGTTATGGTGGTCATTGGTTTATAGGATTAAGCGGGGGTGTTGCTTGGCAACAAAGTGACCCACAAACCTTACTAGGAGGTGGGTGGAGCTTATACTTGGGCAAAAATATTTATTATAGCCCCAAAGCTCCCCTATCACTCGACCTGCGTATGCGCTACCTCGGTACGCTGACTTATGGGCAGGACTTTCAAGCCACGAGCATTGCCAACAATCCTGTTTTGAATGGGCAAAGTGGGAATCTCTTTGATCCCGACTACTCTGCTCTAGGCTTTGTCTTTCACAACCACCGTACTACCTTCCACGACCTATCGCTGGAAGCGCGTATCAATTTTGAAAACCTACGGCGCAACCACAATATCTGGGCTTCTCTCTATGGAGGGGTAGGTATAGGCTGGTATCGAGTAGCCTATGATCAGATTGATGAGCGTACTGCTTTTGGTGATGAATACACTGGACTTTACAGCCAAATTGCGGGAGACTCTACACTTAGCGAAGACCAAATCGTTAGTCAACTCCTTTCTGGTAGAGATGGGGATTATGAAACTTGGATGGATGGGAGCCTTGGTGGCGACTATGATGCTATTTTCACCCCCTCTGTTGGTTTTGAATTGGGTTATTGGGTAACGCCTCGATTTGCCGTGGGTATTGGGCATCGGGTCAACTGGACCTTTAGAGATGATTTTGACGGTGTGGTGAGCGACAGAGGTGCTGTAGGTGGTGCCTCCAACAACATTCATCACTACAGTAATTTATTTTTACATGCTATTGTAAGCAGTACCGAAGAAGAGCGCGTCAAGCCCATTCCTGATCCTGTTCGGGTTGATCCTCCTCAGGTTAATATTACCAACCCTTCTACTTCTACCTATACCCATACGGGCAATCAGATGTTCAACATTCAGGCGAATATTCGTAATGTAGAAGAAGTGTCAAATGTTATTTTCATTGTTAATAATCAAAATGTTACCAACTTCTCCTTCAATCCTGCAACAGATGCATTTAATGGCTTGATTAACCTTAATCCTGGAGCCAATACGATTCGGATTAAGGGAAGTAATACAGCAGGAAGCGATCAGGATGCGGTGACCATCATCTATCAAGAGGAGGTCATCAACAACAACAACCCTACGCCTCCTATCGTGAATATTACACAGCCTTCTAGTAATCCTTTTACAACCAATTCAGGATCTACTACCATTCGGGCTTCTATTTTCAATGTACCTTCACGCAATAATGTAACCTTTACCGTAAATGGTCAAAATATGACCAACTTTAGCTTTAGCGGTACCACCTTTATTGCTTCAGGAATCAACCTACAACAAGGCAACAATACTATTGTAGTAACGGGAACTAATGAGGATGGAACTGCCTCTGACCAAACGGTGATTATCTATCAGCCCATACGTCAGCAAAATCCGCCTACTGTAAATATTACACAACCCGCAGGTAGCAGCTTCAACAGTCCTACCTCAAGTACTATTATTCGGGCTACAATTACCAATGTACCTTCACGAAACAATGTAACCTTTACCGTGAATGGGCAAACTTTGACGAATTTCAATTTCAGTGGAACGACCTTTATCGCTACTGGAGTTAATCTACAACAGGGGAACAACGTAGTAGTCATTACCGGAACAAACCAAGACGGAACGGCATCTGACCAGGCTAACATTATTTATCAGCCAGTACGGACACCTACACCTCCTACGGTAAACATTACACAACCTTCAGCAAATCCATTTAATACCACTAGCTCTTCTACTACCATTCGTGCTACGATTACCAATATCCCTAATCGTGGTGGGGTAAACTTTACCGTGAATGGGCAAGCTAACAACAGCTTTAATTTTAGTGGTACGAGTTTTATTGCTACGGGTGTTAATCTACAACAAGGAAACAACATTGTAGTCATTACTGCTACCAACCAAGATGGTACTGCTGCTGATCAAACTACTATTGTTTATCAGCCCGTACGTACGCCTACGCCTCCTACGGTGAATATTACAGTTCCTTCGGCTAATCCTTACAATACGGCTAGCTCAAGTACTACGATTCAGGCGACTATTACCAATGTTCCGAATCGTGGTGGGGTGAACTTTACCGTGAATGGGCAGACCAACAACAACTTTAGTTTTAGTGGAAATAGCTTTGTTGCTACGGGTGTTAATTTACAACAGGGAAATAATATTGTAGTGATTTCAGGTACGAATCAAGATGGTACGGCCTCGGATCAGACTACTATTATTTATCAACCTGTGCAAAATCCGAATCCGCCTACCGTTAATATCACACAACCTTTGGCGGACCCTTACAATACCAATAATAACAACACAACGATTCGTGCAACGATTACCAATGTACCGAACAGAAGTGGAGTGAATTTCAGCATCAATGGGCAGGTCATTACCAACTTCAACTTTAGTGGTACTAGCTTCATTGCAACCAATGTTCCTTTACAACAGGGTAATAACTCGGTGGTGATTACAGGTACGAATGCAGATGGTACCGACTCTGATCAAACCATGATTATTTACACACCTGTGCGCACTCCAACACCTCCAACGGTCAACATTAGCAATCCTTCGGCCAACCCACTTAATACTAGTACAGCGACTGCTACCATCAATGCTACTATTACGAATGTAAGCAACAGCAGTGGGGTGACCTTTACGGTGAATGGGCAGAATATTAGCAACTTTAGCTTTAATGGTACCAACTTTAGCGCTACGGGTGTTAATTTGCAACAAGGAAACAATACGATTGTGGTAACTGGAACCAACCAAGATGGTACGGCTTCTGACCAAACGGTGATTGTTTACACACCTGTGCGCATTCCAACACCTCCAACGGTCAACATTAGCAATCCTTCGGCTAATCCATATCAAAGTCCTACACAGACCACTACCATCAACGCTACTATTACCAACGTAGCTAACAGTAGTGGAGTAAGCTTTACGGTGAATGGACAGAATATTAGCAACTTTAGCTTGAATGGCACCAATTTTACCGCTACGGGGGTCAACCTACAACAGGGTAATAATGCCGTAGTGATTACTGGAACCAACCAAGATGGTACGGCTTCTGACCAAACGGTGATTGTTTATAAACCCATGCCTGGGCCTGCGGTGAACATTACACAACCTAGTCAAGATCCTACTACGGTACAGGTGAATCAAGTAACGATCAGAGCTACGGTAGACAATGTAGCAAGTGCTAGTAATGTAAGCTTTACGGTGAATGGGCAGACGAATAGCAACTTCACTTTAAATGGAAATCAATTTACGGCTAATAATGTGAGTTTGACTCAAGGAAACAACACCTTTGTGATCACAGGAACCAACCCACAGGGTACAGCTTCCGATCAAACGGTGGTGGTTTATGAGCCACAGCCTAGCCCTCCTACGGTCACTATTACACAACCTTCTAGCGATCCTTATCAGAGTAGTATGGATAAAACTACGGTAAGAGCGAAGATTACGAATGTACCTAATAAATCGGGAGTAAGCTTTATCTTTAATGGCCAAACTACCAATAACTTTAGCTATGATGGAAGTAACCTCACGGCTACGGGCTTAAACCTCAACCAAGGGAATAATACCGTAAAAATCACTGCAAGCAACCAAGATGGTAATGCTTCGGATCAAACCGTAATTATTTATAAGCCGATGCCTGGACCTGCCGTAAATATTACGCAGCCAGCGCAGAACCCTGCCACAGTACAAACAGACAAAGTAACCATTAGAGCAACCGTAGACAATGTCTCCAGTGCTAATAATGTAACCTTTACAGTGAATGGTCAACCCAATCGCAACTTTACCTTGAATGGCAATCAGTTTACCGCTCCAAATGTGAGTTTGAATGATGGGAATAATGCTTTTGTAATTACAGGAACCAACCCTCAGGGAACGGCTTCAGATCAAACCGTGGTGATTTACAATCCACCTTTGCAGCCTCCTACGGTTGATATTACTACTCCAAGTAGTAACCCTTACAACTCCCCATCTGCTAGTACTACTATTAGAGCAACGATTCGACACGTAGATAGCAAAAACAATGTCGTGTTTGCCCTTAATGGACAGTACCTGACCAACTTTAGCTTTAGTGGTACTAATTTTACAGCTACCAATGTACCTTTGCGTCAGGGTAGCAATACCATCACCATTAGTGCTCAAAACAATGCAGGTACTGCATCGGATGTAACCACAATCAACTACAACCCTGCACAGGCTCCGCAGATCTATGATATGTCGGCAAATGTACAACCTCAAAATGCAGGGGGATGTGTTGTTCGGGTAACTGCAGGGACTCGCCATGTGAGTAGCCGTAATGAAATTACCTTTAAGAAGAACGGTCAAAACTACACTGGCTTTAGTTTCAACAGCAATACTGGAGTAGTAGAAGCGGTATTCAACGTCAACTCTACCAACCCTAGTAGCATTACTTATGAAATTAAAGCTACGACCTCAGGAGGTACTGTTACCCAAAGCCGCACCGCCAATGTTGGCAACTGTGGCCCTCGGGTAAGCCCGCCTGATGTTCGCAACATGACGGTTACCGTCAGTAAACAAGGTAGTAAATGTATTGCCAGCGTTCGTGCTCAAGTACTGAATGTAGACAACCGTAGTGGAGTAAGCTTCAAAGTAAATGGACAGAGCAATAGCAGCTTCAACTTTGCCAACAACAACTTCACCGCAAGTGTTGATATTAGCAATGTGAGTGCCCCTAGCCTCTCCTTTGTAATTACAGGTACCAATAGTGCTGGAAACGATTCTGAATCTAAAACAGCAAGTACTTCCAACTGTGTAAGTCCCCCTACTATTAGTAATTTGAAAGCTACAAAGGCTGCCAATAACCGAGCTAATGTTACGGCTACACTTGGGAATATTGACAACAAAAATCAAGTTACTTTCAAGGTGAATGGGCAAGTTTATAGCAGTTTCACCTTGCGTGGAGGTAGATTTTCTGCAACCAATATTCCGGTTAGAGCAGGTACCGCTAATTTCTCAATTTCGGTACGCAACAATGCAGGGAATACGCAGAAAAGTACTTCTTTGAGCATGGGAAGCAACAACATCAACAACAATAATACTCCTACTCCGAATAATGGCGACAAAGGACGTGGTAGTAAGAATAATGAAGCTCCCAAAACCAAGGAAGAAAATAAAAACAGTAATCCCAAGGGAAGAGGTGATGCAAATAAGGAAGCGCCTCAAAATCCTAAGGGAAGAGGAGGTCTTTAATACTCAAGTAATTATTGATTATCATAAACAGCAGGGTATCCTAAAATGGATACCCTGCTGTTTTTATTTAGAAATTGTATCTTTGCGCAAACCTTTAAGCTGCTTTTAGTATTTTAAAAGCATGTTTTTATTCATCTCAAATTCACTTATGCACTCCCATATCTCCTACCTACTGCTGCTTCTTTTATTAACAGCTTGTATTAAGAATGATCAGACTACTGTGCAAGATACAAGCGAAAGGTTCAACCTTCCTGCATTTTTTGACAAAGAAATCAAACGCCTTTCTGATAATGGTAGTCTAAAAATAGAAAAGCGTATTAGACAAAATGCTCAAGAAGAACTAAAAGTCCAAAAGATTGAAAACTGGGAAAAAGAGCTCCAGCTTTTTAGTACCTATAATATTCATGAAGCCATACACCAAGACGATTATGACAGCTCGAAAATAGTTTTAGACAATGGAAATTATCACTTGACTTATCAAAGTATAAACCCTAAATTAGCATTAAAACACTTGACGCTTCATTACAACAAACAAAAGGAGTTGCAAAAGTTGGAGATGCAGATAGAAAAGCAGAATCAGGTATATAGCAGCTACTATCAATTGAACTATCAACCTCAATCGGGTTACCGAATCAAAAAAAAGCAGAAGGTCCTTTTGTTTCCAATAGATAGCTTAGAAGTTCAAGCAAACTTTGTGAACGAATAATCCCGATTTTTTGTTTAAAAGGTACTTATAAACTCCACAAACACTATGTTTCAGCGTATTCAAGACTTCCTTAAAACACCCTCTTATATGCAACTCTCCCTAAGGTATAATAGCAGTGTCGCTATTACATGGGGTATCGTTGTAAGTTTGATGGTTTATTTGTTTTTATGGAATGTGGATGGGCTGCATAAAAACAGTGATATTCTTATCTGTGGGTTGGTAGCCATCTTAGTTTTTGGGTTGAATATGGGGATACTCCCAATGCTTTTCCCTAATTTTTTTGATGCAGACCGTTGGAGTATGCGGCATGACCTCCTCTTTTCTGCTTGGCTATTACTGATGATTGGGGGATCTACGCTATTGGTCTTGCGCTATTTGGATTGGATTGACTTTCAGTGGGCAGGATTTCTAGTACAAGAATTTTTTATACTGATAGTGGGTCTGCCAGCCATGACGGTATTGGTAGTTTTACGCAATCAGCAGTATCAGCAACAGCCCCTCAAAGCTGCCGTTAAAATCAATCAACTGTTGTTGTCTGGCCCAAGGGCCAGCCTCCGCCTAAAGGCGGCCCCATTACTCCTAGATACAACAAGCCCCGAGCCACAAACAGCGCAAAGGCCTAAACCTAAAGAGTCAACAAAAACAGCTCCAAGCATTAACTTTCAGGATCTAAGCGGCACACTCATTAGCATTCCTGCCACAGATCTGCTTGCCCTACATTCTGAAAAAGGAACCCTACACATCTATTGGGTAAAGGAGGAAGAACTTCAATACCACAGCATTCCACTACAACTCAAATTTGTAGGAGAACGCGTTGCCGAGTTTAATAGTTTCATCCTACAATGCCATCGTTTTTTTTGGATCAATGCACTGCGTGTGGAGGAAGTGCAATCTGATGCCAGAAGTATTGCGCTGAAAATGCCTGGCATCCCCAACCCTATCCCTGTTTCCAAATCACATCTCAAAAAAATTAAATCTTATTTCAAAGCCTAAAGCATTCCCCAACCATTGGCCATCATGCTAGCCAGTAAGGGTAAACTAAATACAATCAAGAGTTCTATGCGAATGATCCATAGTACAGTCTTGGGTAAATTTACCAGCTCTTCATCTTCCCCTT
>CAZOLU010000175.1:0-4027 GCA_964580485.1 uncultured Saprospiraceae bacterium
GAGTTGATTGATTTTCTTGAAGCTACTGAAGTGGGTACGACCAAAACGACCTCGGTACACTACAAAATTACTGGCGAAAAGCTAGAAGGGATGGCTAGTGTATTGGTAGATGGTCATAAGGTTTACAAGCTGGAAGTGCTTGCCCCAGAGGGTAAATTTGATGCCAGCCTAGCCCAAGAATTCTTCAAGAGCTTTGAAAAGATAGATACCGAAGAATGAACTCCCAACTCTAAAAACAGGAAAGCCATACAAGCCATATCCTGTTTATGCTAGTGGCTTCAACCTCCAGTCAATAGGAGTTTTTCCTTGTTGTTCGAGATAAGCATTGGCCTGCGAAAAATGTTGGTTGCCAAACCAAGCATCTCGGGTAAAGGGAGAAGGGTGCGCCGCTTCGAGAACCAAATGTTTGTCGGCATCAATCAGGCTTGCTTTTTTCTTGGCAAAGCCTCCCCAAAGCATAAAGACCACCCCCTCACACTGCTCAGAAATGGTTTTGATCACCTGATCGGTAAATTGATGCCAACCTATTTTGGCGTGAGCGTTGGCTTTTTTATGCTCTACGGTAAGCGCTGCATTGAGTAAAAAGACCCCTTGCTCTGCCCAACTTTCTAGATTTCCGTGATTGGGTGTTTCAAAACCTTCAATATCCGTTTCCAACTCTTTGAATACCCGTTTGAGAGAGGGCGGTGCTTTCACCCCATAAGGTACAGAAAAGGACAGACCATGTGCTTGACCAGGCCCATGATAAGGATCTTGTCCCAAAATGACCACCTTTAGCTTTTGGATGGGGACTTTGTTGAATGCATTGAAAATCAATTTACCAGGCGGATAAATCGTCTTGCCAGCAACCTTCTCCTCTAGCAAAAACTGCTTGATGTTTTGGAAATATTCTTTTTGAAATTCTTCGGCTAGAGCAGCTTTCCAGCTTTCTTCAATTTGTACATCTTTTACATCAGCCATGAGGAGTAATTTATTGGATTTGCTAAAAATGGATCATCTTTTCAATTATACTGCTTTTTTGGGGTAAGGTCAAGTTTATAATTGTACTGCATTCCCTAAAAACTCCATTTTTCCATCAGCTTGCTTGGCCTGGTAGTCCGCTCTGACATTAGCTGCTAAACTATCTGCGCTGCCCGCTTTAAAATAAAGATCCAAGCTGGCTTCCTCATCACCTATTCCACAAAGTACAAAGTGATTGGTACGCATCTTAAAGGTTAGCGTTTCTGCCGAACCGGTAAAGGGTTGAGTCAAGACCTTTACTTCATTGCTCTTTTCTTCTTCGATACGATATAAGGCTCTAGTATCCTCTTGCTTGTAATTAAAAATCAAAAGTCCCTGTGCAGTAATGTTGATGAGCATGGTTTGAAAAGCTTCAAGCAAGGTATCTTTCATCTCCTTAGGCAATTCTGCCATGATGGCATTTTGCTTTTGGGTAGCCGCAGCATCGAGTTTCCACAATTTACCAAAAGCCTTTTGTAAGGTAGGCGAAGCCGCATTCTTAGCAAAATCCTCCTCAAAATCAGCCATCAACTCCAGTTCAGCCGCACGTTTATCCGCAGCCATAAAGGAAGCACAGTGCAGGTGCATCATTTCCTCTGCACGGGGGTGTAGATTATCATCCGCTTCTTTAAAAGCCTCAAAGGCACTTTCCAAATCCCCCTGACGCACATACAAAAGCCCAAGTTGATAATGCCCTTCTGCCATTCCTGCAAGATCACGGGTCATACCTTCAAAAGCATTTTCAGCCTCCAACCATCGTTCCTCCTCCAAATAGATTGCACCTAACTTTTCATACAAAGTCCAACGCATATCAAAAGCCATATCCAAGCCAATATTGAGGTAGTTAATCGCTTCATTATTCTTTTTCAAAGCTTTCAAAGCATCGGCCATCAAAACATAGCCCTCCGCATCTTCCTCCTCTAGTTTCATAGCCGCTTTAAAATCATCCATAGCCTTGTAATAACTCCCCTGACGCAACAAAGCCAGCCCCCGTTTCTTATGCGGATGCGCCGAAAGTACCCCCATCGATTTTTCAATATCCAAGGCATCAGCAAAGCAGTATTCGGCCTCCTTAAACTCAGCAATACTCATATAGTATTCTCCCAGTCCTACCCGATATTCTACATCATCTGGATCTTGTTGAATTAAGGCCTCATAATCAGCAACAATAGCATTTTGATCCTTTTGTCGCTTGAGCAGTTCAATCCGTTGAAAGCGTAGACTAGGATTGTTGGGATCTGCTTCAATGAGTTGATTATAATCCGCTAGGGCAAGATCTACTTGTCCTTTCATTTTATAAATGAAAGCACGCATTTCCCAAGCATCCGACAAATTAGGGTCGATCTCCAGCGCCTTATCCAAATGCGTTAAGGCTTCCTCATCTGCCATTTGCCCACTGTGATACATAGCTACGGCAAACTGTAATGCTGCATTATTAGGATTCTCAGCTAAAAGCTCATCAAAAATAACTTTAGCTTCCTCATCTCGATTGGCCTGCAATTTAGCATAGGCTAGAGTCAACTGATAGTCATAGTTTTTTTCTAAATCTAGAGCCTTTTCTAGAAAAGCCACAGCAGTATCTGGATCATTCAGCAATAGATGATACTCTCCCTTGAAATAATGCGTAAAAGCAGCTTCTGTATGTTCCGTAGAAGCTTGTTCCAAGAGGGATTCTAATTGTACAAAATCCTTATGAGCGACTGCTGTTTGTAGCTGTTCAATCAGTTGCGTTTTGTCCATTTTAGTCGTTTTGACAGGTGAGTTAGGGTTGTGATTAAATAATGGAGTATATTACATAGTTAGCCTGACTATTGCCTCTAATCGAGTCTAACTGCATTCGACTTTAAATTAAGTAAATTTGTGAATAAAATGATTTTTTAACTCCAAAAATAGTAGATGGGGCTTAAAATTAATACAAAATTGACCTAAAACCCCATCACTACTTGTTACTTAATTGCTGAACGCATCTTTTAGCTGGCTAGCCATTTCACCGAGAAACTCCATAGCCATCGATTTCATTTTTTCTTTAAATTGAGCTTTATCCTCTTCATCCATATCCGCTGCTTGGGTAGCATTAAAGTAAAATTTGGTGCCATCTGGAGATAATCCACTAAGCACCAACTGATCCTGCTCCAAACTCATTTGAATATCTTTGGGAGCTTTTCCATTCATGGGTTTGCCCGAGATAGTAACCCCCTTTTCATCCTCTTCCAAGATTCGATAAAAAGCTCGAATATCCTCCTTGATGGGATTGAT
This sequence comes from uncultured Saprospiraceae bacterium, assembly GCA_964580485.1. Classification (GTDB taxonomy): domain Bacteria; phylum Bacteroidota; class Bacteroidia; order Chitinophagales; family Saprospiraceae; genus Saprospira. Next base: position 3,256 of record CAZOLU010000175.1, read on the forward strand.
AAAGAATAGTCCTTTGTTGCTTATGGTAAAGGCCAATTGCCCCAAGGTAGCCATCAACATCTCTCGCATTTTTTCGGGAATTTTCTGCAAGGTGGGAGCATTTTCCACAGTTTTATCCTTATTGATCCGCCAAAACTTGCCAAAAATCTGCTGTAAGAACGGAGATTTGGCATTTTCCTCAAAAGCATCGGCAAACTCGGCTTCCAGTTCTTTTTCTACGGAGGCCGCCGCTTGATCTTTGATAGCTGCACAATACTTGTCGATAGCGGCCTGTGCGTCGGGGTGATGCGCCTCTACGGCCCTTTGCCAGTACTCATAAGCCGCCTTGAGGTCGCCTTGCCCATGCGCTGCGCGCCCCATCCCATAAAAGGCATCTCTGGCATGAAAACGGTCTTCGCTAAGCTCTTTAAAATCAGCGAGTGCCGCCTCCCACTCTTTCAATTGTAGCAACAGCTCTGCACGCTGCAAAAGCAGCTTGTTGCGACTAAAACCCGTTTCATATTTTAGCGCAGCATCAAAAGCTTCGCGTGCCGCTTGCCATTGCCCCATTGCATGGAGTGCCTCGGCACGGATCGCATAAGCATCGGCAGATTCCGCATCCTTATCTAAAATAGCTTTGGCATCCTGCAAGGCCTCTTCGTATTTTTCCTGCTTGAGTCTAGCTTCTGCTCGCCCTTTGTAATAACTTTCTGCCCCCCAGCCTTTGGCCTCATCCAAGGCAATCACCTTTCCGTATTGTAGTTCTGCGGCGGGATAATCATGGGCTACTTGT
>CAZOLU010000175.1:4037-4243 GCA_964580485.1 uncultured Saprospiraceae bacterium
GCTACTTGTAACAGATAATGTGCACAGTTGGCAGGATGTACGGTATTGTCTGTAATTTTCTCTGTTAGGAGATCATAAAGCTCTACTACTTTTGTTTTATTGTTCTGCTTTTTGTAAAGATCTATTTCTAAAAGGGTGGCTTTTTCATTAAAGCCATCATTTGTAACCCGTTCAATATCAGCGAGAGCGGCATCGCTTTGCTCGGT
>CAZOLU010000175.1:4253-6308 GCA_964580485.1 uncultured Saprospiraceae bacterium
TCGGTTTCTATAAGGGCTTGGGCCCGCAGCAGGTAGGTCGTTTGAGCTTGCTCGCCTAAGCTGATCGCCTTGTTTAAGAGATCTAAAGCCTCTTGGTACTCCCAACTTGATAGCCTAATTTCGGCTAAGCCCACTAGTGCTTGGGTATTTTCGGGTGCTTGAGCTAATATTTGTTGATAGGCCGCCTTGGCGGCATCCTTATCATGTGCTTTGAAAAGTGCAAAGGCCTTGCGGTTGTGGTAATGCAGCTCCTTTGGGTGCTGCGCTATCAGTTCCTCAAAGGTTGCCACAGCATCTTTGGCACGATGTAGCAGAAGTTGTGCCTCGGCCAGGTAGGCCTTACCCATAGGATCTTCGGGGAACTTTTCTATGGCAGTTTCTGCTAATTTTTTTAAATCAAATCCTTTTTGAGCCGATAAACTGGCTTCAAGTTCTGTTTTGAGTTGTTCCATTTCCATAGTCTTGTTCTTTTTTGGTTCGTCAGAGAAGTTAAGGATTATATTGGGAACTCTAAAAAAAAATCCCCCAAACTTCGAAGAGTTTGAGAGAATTTAGATTTTTTTGAATCCTTAAAAACTAGAATAGCTTTATTCTACCAACTTTAAAACACCATTTTCATATATATATTCAATGTTTTGTGGAGTGTTGCTGTTAGTATTTTCGGGTCGCAACATAAGCTGTTGGCTACTAATTCTAAAAAATATTTTATCCTCTTCTTTACTAATCTTGAGGTGTTGAAGCAATTGGTGGTAGTCTGCCTCATTTTCTATCGTAATATTCAATCCACCCAACTCCTCCACCTTGCCTTCTTGAAACAAAAACAACTGCTCGCCCCAAGCCTTTCTACTTGAGTTTCCAGATGTAATGATGATGATAGATAAATCTGAAGCTCTAAAAAAGTTGGGATTGATCGCCAAGCTTTCTATGGCCTTAGATGAACGAAAGACCTCTTGAAAGGGGCTCTGTACATCTGCTCTTTTCAGGTAAAAAAGGTGCAAGCCATAGTTCTGTTCTTCCAGCAAATCCCCCACCACAACTAACTCATTGCGTGATAAACGATAGGTTTGCTTAATTTCTACCCCTTCTATACTGGGAGCAGTTCCCATACGAAGTGGGAAGAACTGTTGGTATTGTAGATTTTGAGCCAATGCTGACAAACTGGAAAACAGCATGATTAGAGATGTAAAAATAATGGACTGCATACTCGGGAATTTTGAATTTTGTAAAAGTTGCTTATTAAATTAGGCGGAAACCGAAAGCTGGAGAAAGAGCAGCAAAAATTGAGGAAAGCTCACTTTCAGAGCATTCTTTAACAACAAAACCTATTCCAGTTTAATATTCATCTACCTAATACCAAAACTGCTTTCGATGAGGGTAACGTTCCATATACAAACTACCTACTAATTCCCCCAATTTGGCTCTAAATTCTAATACATCTTCTTTTTCCAGGGCACTGATAAAGATGGCTCTACCTTCTGTATCTTCTTGCCATTGTTGTTCAAAGTCTTGTTCCAGTTGCGTTTGCTCTTCAGCAGTTAGAAACTCATCAAAATAGCTTTCCCGAAACAAATCCATTTTATTAAACACATAAAGTACAGGTATATCGCCTGCCCCAATATCTTTTAGGGTTCTTTTCACCACATCAATATGATCTTGGTGTTGGGGATGAGAAACATCAACAATATGCACAAGAATATCGCTTTCTCGCACCTCATCCAAGGTAGATTTAAAACTTTCGACGAGATGATGAGGTAATTTGCGAATAAAACCTACGGTATCGGACAATAAAAAGGGCATATTGCCAATCACCACCTTGCGCACCGTAGTATCGAGGGTTGCAAAAAGTTTGTTTTCTGCCAAAACATCGGCTTTACCCAATTGATTCATAAGGGTTGATTTCCCCACATTGGTGTAGCCTACAAGAGCTACTCGAATCATCTCTCCCCGATTTTTGCGTTGAGTTTGTGCCTGCCGATCAATTTTCTCCAACTTTTTCTTGAGTAGGGAGATTCGATCTCGAACAATACGACGGTCGGTTTCAATTTCCTTCTCCCC
>CAZOLU010000175.1:6318-7778 GCA_964580485.1 uncultured Saprospiraceae bacterium
CCCCTGGTCCACGCATACCAATACCTCCACGCTGACGCTCCAAGTGGGTCCAAAGCCCCCTCAATCGAGGTAGAAGGTACTGCATTTGCGCCAGCTCCACCTGCGCTTTGGCTTGAGCAGTTTGGGCATTATTGGCAAAAATATCTAAAATCAAACTTGAGCGATCAATGATTTTACATTTCATTTCCTCCTCTAAAATATTCGTCTGCTTGCCCGAAAGATCATCATCAAAAATCACCATATCAATTTGATGCTCTTCTACATAAGCAGCAATTTCCTGCGCCTTTCCTTTTCCTACAAAAAAGCGATTGTCGGGGCGATGTAATTTCTGAACAAATGTTTTTTTGGCAATAGCTCCTGCGGTTCTTGCAAGAAAATCCAATTCTTCTAAATGTTCTTTTACCTCTTGTTCACTTTGCTCTGGCAAAATAATAGCCACTAGCACAGCAGACTCGACTTCTTGCTTCATGGCTCTCTTTTTCTCTCCTAAATTCCACTGATTTGACATGCTTATTTTTTGATTTTAGATTTTCTATGGATAGCTAAGTGTTTAAAGACTAACTTATTGAAGTTACCGTTTAACAAACTGAAAGCTAGAAAAATTCACTTTTTTTTTGATTTTCTCTTAAAAAATTTGGTCGGAAATATAGAATATATTGGCTCTATACGGAATTCATTGGTAAATGAAAATTAAAAATAGTATTTTTGTTCCAAAAGCAGTTTATGAATATACAGAAAATACTACAGGAATTATTGGATATACCGTCTCCTTTTGAGGTTTCAACAATAGAAATAGACAAAGCAGCATCTAAGGTTGACATTTACCTGGTAATAGAGTCTGACTATGACAAAGGTGCTGAATGGACTAAACACAGCAGCTATCACCGAAGCTGGGAACATCTACGTCTCTTTGAATATCGCTGTTTCTTACATTGTGAAATACCCGTATATCAAAACAAACAAACCAAGAAAACTAAGGCATTGGAAGTTCCTTTTGCTAGTTATAAACAGCGGTTTACACATAAATATGAACAGTATGTACTGGCTTTGATAAAGATCTACCACAATTTCACGGAAGTGAGCCGCCAGTTGAATATACGTCCAGATCAGGTTACTAACATTTATGAACGCTACGTGAATAAAAGCTTTGAAGCATATACTGTCCAGAACTGTACAAGGTTAGGAATTGACGAAACATCTACAAAGAAGGGGCATCATTACATTACTTCATTTGTAGACATGGACACTGGGAAGATTCTCTACATCGCCGATGGCAAAAGTTCTGAGGCGATAAAGGAATTTTTTAACCAACATGATAACCCTTCTGTGATTGAGGAGGTTTCTATGGATATGTCTCCTGCTTTTATAAAAGGAGTAGAGGAATGCTTTCCTGAAGTACAACCTACTTACGATAAATGGCATGTTTGGAAAGTGGTTTTTAAGCATCTAGAACGAATGCT
>CAZOLU010000176.1:0-7727 GCA_964580485.1 uncultured Saprospiraceae bacterium
TTATGCAACTCAAATATTTCCAAGTTATACTATCAAGTATTTCACTTTTGATAGCCTCTAGTCTGTTTGCACAAACTCCTCCATACAACCGCAACTACTTCAAAGCGTTTCCCGATTACCAAAACGTATCCGCCGAATATTTTGCATCTCATCCTGATGACCGGCAACACCCAACATACTACATGCACTTTGAAAAACGCTATGAGGGTTGGTTTGCAGTTAAAAAGTCCTATGAAAGCACAACAGGAGATGAAGCCTTAGAACGTAGTAAGGTTTGGGACGCCTCTAGCAAAAAGTATTTACTAACAAGACCCCTAGGTCCAGCTAAACTAGGAGCTAAAGGAGATTTCGAGTATTACATCTGCCCAGTTTATGGATACCCCGAAGCTCCCAAAGATATTGTAAAAATGCTAGCTGCGTTGCCGCTGAAAAGCTTGGGAGCCGAGGAACTGGAAGCTCTAGCCAGAGCCTATGAGGATATAGCTCATGAAAATTTTGCCCATCTACAAAACCCAGTGCTAGGAATTTATGATTCGACTTTCAACCCTAAAGATATTGCTCCCCAAGTACTGCAACAAGCAGAAGATTATGCATGGAAATCTATCAAAGTTTTTAAATTTTTAGCTAAAAAATACCCTAAGCACCGCTCAATTGTTGGCGATGCCAAAGTAAAACTGGCTAACTCCTATCTCTTTCATTATTTAGTATTTCAAGGATTACAACAACCCACTATTGCTCACAAGTTTTTGAAAAAAGCTAAATACAGCCCAGAAATGCAGGCTATGGCACATAATATTTTAGAAAGTTGTCCCCCAAATGCTATTTTGATTACCCAAGGCGATAATGACAGCTATCCACTTTGGTATATGCAGGAAATGAAAGATTTGAGAAAGGATGTAACGGTGCTGAATAGTATACAATTAAAGCTAGGTCGATATGTGTATTATGCGCAAAACAGCACTGCCTCCCCCCCCCAAATGACGCTAAGCATTGACCATTATCGAGCCAATAGAAATATTTACTGTGATCTTGTAGAACAAAGCGAAAATCTTCAGCTGTTTCTTCAAAAGGTCAATCAAAATCGGCAATACCCCCCTCAGGAAGAGTACCTCAAAATTCCTCAAACCCTGTATCTACATAGTCAAAATGATAGTATAGACATTCAGCTCTCAGGCAGCTACATTTTTAAAAATGACTTGGCACTGCTCGATTTACTGGCAAGTAATTGGCCACAACGCCCTTTTTGTATGGTATTTCAACCTCAGTCCAATATTTATGAAGCCTTACGCAGCTACTTCTCCACCCAAGGTATAGTGAAGGTCCTACAATCGAGTCCTCAGGAAGGAAGCTATATTTACCCTGTATTAGATAAAGAGAAAACCCAAAAACTTTTTGAGCAGCAATTCAAGTGGACTAAAGTATCCAAAGACCCCGCATTTCATCATAAATTAAAGCCCATGACCTCTATGCTGCGTTACAATTATTATGAGTTGATACAACATCATGCCCAGTTGGATAAAGGAAAGGCAAAAAAAGTATATTTTGAATACCGCCAAAAGCCGATTTTTAAAGCACTTTCCACGGGTATGCTACACCTTTATTTTGCCAAACTAACAGAAGAACTTGGCTTAAGCCAAGAGCGAGATGCACACTTGCAGACCTGTATGGATGAGCTAGAAGATGCCCTAAAAAAAGCCGAAATGCCGCTTGTTTCAGCCATAGATCGCTACACTCCCCCCAAACCGATGGAGCAAGTGCATCTCGAAATCAGTCAAGCCATCAACTTCTGTCGACTACAAGACTGGGATAACTGGGTCAAGCTTTTTCAAGAAAAATTTGAACACTAGCTATCGCTCAAGCGTATAGTAGCATAGATCAATCCTTGAAGTGGGGAAAAACTCCGTTAAATAAAAACCCTATGCAGCATCAAAAACGTATTGCGATCATTGGCGCAGGACCTTCTGGAATTACGGCCTTAAAGAATATTTTGGATCAAAAGCTAGAGGTTGTTTGTTACGATCTCAATAAAGAGGTAGGCGGTAATTGGATTTTTTCTGAGCAGGAAAGTCATTCTAGTGTTTTTGAAACCACACATATCATCAGTTCTAAAACCCTATCACAGTACGCTGACTTTACCTTTGATGAATTTGAACAAGGGATTCCCGACTATCCTTCGCACGATCAGCTACGGCGTTATTTTCAGGCTTATGCCAAAAGATTTAAGCTCTACCCCCATATTCAGTTTGAAACCTTAGTCAAACACTGCAAACGCATCAACGATCAGCTCTGGGAAATTACAATTGAGCAAAATGGGCAGCTCAGAACAGAGCAATTTACAGATTTGGTAGTTTGTAATGGGCATCATTGGCAGCCCCGCTGGCCTCAGTATCCTGGTAAATTTAGTGGTCAATTTTTACATTCTCATCAATATAAAAAAGCCGAACCCTTTAGAGACTTGCGGGTATTGGTGATTGGTGGTGGTAATTCAGCCTGTGATGTTGCAGTAGAAACTAGCCGAGTGAGTACCTATACGGCTATCAGCATGCGCCGAGGCTACCGCATTATACCCAAATTCATCATGGGTAAACCTACCGATGTATTTGCAAGTCGTATGCATTGGCTGCCCCTTAGTATTCGTAGGCCACTCAATGCCTTGGTACTACAACTGCTGATTGGTTCCAACAAAGCTTATGGCTTACAAAAGCCCAAAACAAAATTTGGAGAAACGCACCCCACGGTCAATGATGAGTTGCTTTACAAAATTCGACATGGGAAAGCACAGCCTAAGGTTGATATTGAGCGACTTGATGGGAAAAAGGTTTATTTTAAAGATGGAACTGTGGAGGAATTTGATGTCATCATTGCCTGTACGGGCTTTGTGTTGGCACACCCCTTTTTCGATAAAAGCTTTATTGATTATAGCTCGGGGCCCGTTGCCCTTTGGCTCAAAATGTTTCACCCCAAGTACCAGAATCTATACTTTATTGGAATGTTTCAGCCCTTGGGCTGCATTTGGCCTAGCGCAGAATTGCAAAGTAAACTGATGGCCGCAGAGCTAGCTGGGCGTTGGCAACGGCCCAAAAATATCCAAGCCCTTTGCGAAAAAGAGCTTCGACAGCCTCATTTCAAACAGGTGGATAGTCCCCGCCACACCATCACCGTAGATGTTCACAAATTCCAAAAGGCTTTAAAACGAGAACTAAAGAAAAGGAAATAATTTTTGTGGAAGCTTTCAACTATTGCTGAATATTGCTTTGCTTGAGTAGGACTGCCCTTTTACCATTCCTCCTATTTTGCCAAATCTAGGCTTGCAAGAATAAGGCATTCCTTATATTTTTTTGTATCTTTATAAAGCTTTTAATGCATATTCCTTGAATAGTGCCTTGGTACCAAAACAAGGGATATATTTTTTCATAAAATGGGGATGATGTGGAAAATTCACCTTTAGGTCGCAGTTTACGCCTTCCGAGAGAAGAGCTTGAAAACCGACTATACTTGCAGCAATTACAAATCAATCGTTTGTTGGAAATTACACAAGCCATCAACAATAACCTCAAAATTGCTGATCTTTTTCGGATCTATAAAGATACCCTTACCTGGGAAATGCGAATTAAGAAATTTGCACTTTTTACACGTTATGAGGGGCAGTGGAATTGTGTTTCGCATGCGGGGATAGACGACTCCTTGTTGTCTGATTGTGATGATATTCAGGATTTTTTTCCAAAATTCAAACGTGCTAGCAAAATTGAGGAGCCCGACCATCCTATGCTTCAGCATTTTCATATTGTCATTCCTGTTTATCACAAAAAGTATCCAATTGCGTTTACATTTATTGGTAAAGATCTTTATGAGGAAGATAATGATGTATACGAACCTATTCGCTTTATCTCAGCCATTACCAATATTGTTGCGGTAGCTATTGAAAATAAACGCTTGTTTAAAAAGCAAATTGCTCAGGAACGGCTGCGCCGTGATCTTGAGCTAGCCAAGCAGGTGCAAAATATGCTCATTCCAAGCAACCTGCCCTATAATGAGCATATTGAATTTTCGGGGATCTATCAGCCTCATGAGGGTATTGGGGGTGATTATTATGATTTTATTGAGTTGGGTGAAAAAGAACTGGCCTTTTGTATTGCAGATATTTCGGGCAAGGGAATTGCTGCGGCCTTGCTCATGTCTAACTTTCAAGCCAATTTACAATCTCTGGTGAGTCGAAAATATCTCAGCGTCAAGCAGTTTGTCAATCAACTCAATGAACGAGTACTGCGAACTACCAATGGAGAGAAGTTCATCACCTTTTTTATTGCTCGTTATCATCGTTTTAAAAAACGCTTGCGCTACCTCAATGCAGGGCACAACCCTCCTATTATGATCTCAGGCGGCAAACTACAACGTTTGGATAAGGGCTGTACTATTCTTGGAGCTTTTAGTAAAATACCTAAAATCGAACTTGGAGAAATCTATCTAGAAGAAGATGCTTTTTTTCTCCTCTATACGGATGGGTTGACTGATTTGAGAAATGAGGATGGGGAGTTTTTTGATGATGAAAAACTTGCAGACTTTGCCCTAAAACATTACCATAGCTCTGCCCAAGATTTTAATCAGGCCTTGATGCATGAAATCAAAAACTTTAAAGGAGAGCTTGATTTTCCTGATGACATTTCTGTACTTACTGGGCGTATTTTTATTGACAAATGTGCAGAAAAAGAGATGTCGGATGTCATTCTGTCAGGTCCCAATCGAAGATTAGGCCCTGGTAACATTTTTGAGTTTGATAGGGCCAAGGATGATTCTTTTTAACTAAGGTTGTGTTTATTCCACCTGTAATCCACATACATCGAGGTCAAACTCGACCTACAATTTAACAATTATGCGTACCATATTCTTACTGCTATTTGGCTATTTAGTGTATCGTTTTTTAATCAAGCCCGTACTCTTGGGCCCAGCACAACAGCAAAGACGCAGCCGCAACCCACAGGAAAATATGTTTGAGATGATGCGCCGAATGCAGCAGTATCAGCAAGAGCATTATAGTCAACAGCAACAATCTACTCCTTCTAAACAGACTAAAAAATCTTCACGTAAAGATGAGGGAGAATACATTGATTTTGAGGAATTAGACTAGGATTTAAAGCACTTAGTCTTCCTGAACTGAGCTCAAGTAGTTGAGCACTCCATTTCTGCAAGCTTGCAGCATTTTTTTCATTTCCTTGGAAGGGAATTGCCCCTGCTTCATCCACTTTTGTACTTTGGGATGATACACAGAGTAAAGTGATAGAACCACCATAGGACTCTTCACACTCTTCCATTGCTCAAAATAACGACAATAGATACCATCCAGCTCCGTTTTCATCGATGCGGTTTCTAATACATTGGGTCCAGGGAGCTGACGACTGACGGGGGCTAACCCAACTTCTTCTACAATAGCGGCTTGTAAAGCTTTAGCCAATTCCACAGATTTTGGTAGTTGGTCACTCAACAAAGCCTGCAAAAATCGAACTCGATCTTCTTCGGTTTTTAGATCGGCTACTCGCCAAGCACCAGGTACGTACAAGAGCTGAAAATTGTCTTTTTGTACTTGCTGATGATACATATCTATATTGCCCAGATCAATAACCAAGGTTAAATCCACAGGATATTCAGGATTGGTCGATCTCCATAGTACTTCTGCCCCCAAAGTTTGAAGGTTCCATCTCAATGCAGTGGCAAAGTCTAGGTTCCATTGATTTAGCAAACTATCCTTTCGCTCATGTTCTTGTACCTGAATTACAATACGCTTTCCAGCTAGTTTCCCTTTGTGCAGATGCGTCTGTGCTTGCTTTCGCCTATGGTATGCGGTAGCCTCTTGACTAACTTTCAACTCCCATTCCTGCTGATCCTTTATAAAATCAGACCAGTTTTGGGTTCCCTTCTTTTTAAAAACCCTGTAAAGCTCTTGAGCACTGAGATATTTTGCATAATACAGAAACGCTGCTTTAGCCTCTTGTTCTAAAAAAATTTCAGGAGCTTGTCGTTTTTTGTAATAGGGTTCAGCAAACAATGCAATACTTCCATCTCCATCACCATATTGAAAATAATCTTTTAAAGCAGATTCCTTCATAATAAAATGCTTGCGGGAACGGGGGCGTTTATCAAAATGCTGATAATCTACAGGATTATTCCAGCGACCTCCCCAAATCCAACCTCTTTTGTCAAAAAGTCCTACCACAAGGCTGTCGCTAATCGTTCCAGGGCGATTTTTAGTATAATAAGCCTCCTGAGGTTCTACAAATTTCCCATCATGCTGATAGCTCTCAAAAGGATTAAACAAGGGGTTAAAATCAATAGCAATTCCAAGAGCATGGGGTGAAAGTCGATCTGAATTGGTGATATAACGATAGTTAAAAGCAGAAGTGTTGTTGTCCTGCATAGAATGTTGATCATTCCAACCCGTAGTATCCCTATTCAACCCATATAAATGCACAGGCACTACCTTTTGAATTGGAAATTTCAACTGTTCTAATTCCTGAAAAATATACTTCAAATCCTCTCTTACAGATTCATGCACAACCAAGACTCCCTCATGCAGCTGCCTAAGATCTACCTGCCCAGCTTTATCAAAACTATAATATTGCACTTTCAAGGGGCTCAGGGCTTGACGAATGCTATCGGGCAAAGGACCAATTTTAGTAGATATGAGATCGAGCTCAGCATCAAAATCCATTGCATTCTTTAAACGACTATCCTTAATTTGTGCCCTCAAATTGATCGACCACAAACAGCAGAGCATTATTCCCCATACAAAACTTTGATGCAACATTCTAATCTTTAAAAACTATAAAAAAACAGACCATAAGATCCATTACAAATAGCTGATCTTATGGTCTAGAGTTTAGACATGCTCTAATATAAAACTAGCGTGCAGCAAGCCCCAATTCCCTTCGAAGATCTTCGGTAGTACGTATCTTATCGCTAATGTTGCGAGCTACCAAAGTATGTACACTTACCTTATCTTCTAAGTCTAAGCCTGCCATATAATCAGCATCCACAAGATAGCTTTTTCCAGCTTGATCCACAACAAAGACGGCGGTTTTAGATTTAGGGTTGACCTTAAAATTACGAGGATTGAAAGACATAGCGGTATTCAAACTATAATCAATAGCATAAAGGCTAGTCGGCTCAAAGGGCTGCCCCTGCTCATCTGTGTAAGTAGCTACCACCTCCACAGCTTTACCTAAACGGCGTATCTGATCACAATTGTAAACCCCAAAACCATTCAGTCTCAAGCCTTGCGACATCATGCCCTCTGGAGAAGGTGCAGGCAGTGGCAATGCGCCAGTATTCAAATAGAGTGCGATACTGTCTGGATTTTGGGGAAGTTTAGTAAGGCTCTCATAACGTGGTATCATCACCTCACCATGATTTGCATTAAAATAATGCAACCAACGCTCATTGCCCATACAACGCTCATAGGCTACCCGAAAAGGCTTGGAGTAATAAATAAAATCCTCCCAGTATTGCTGATGCTCGGCTATCTTCTGATTAAATTGCTCTTGTCTTTCATCCAATACCTTTTTGTATTTGGCATAAATATCTTCACAAATTTTCTTTCGACGACGACCAGAAGCCGGTCCAGGAAGGCGAAACCATCACCAGCTTTCACTTCGAAAAAGAGGGGGAGTAAGCCATGGCGTCGGTACGCAAAGGAGATCGAATTCGGCTGATCGACATGCCGAACGATCCCGATC
>CAZOLU010000177.1:0-4695 GCA_964580485.1 uncultured Saprospiraceae bacterium
ATTGATAGAATAAACAATCTTATCGCATCAACGTTTGTGCCAAGTATAGAAGAAGGTAGCTGCTTTAAAGTGGCTACCTTCTTCTTTTTATTAAGGTGCTTTGTTATCTTGTTGATTAGAATATCTTAGAAATCACTCATTACTAAATCCATGAAGTACCTTTTATTGTCGTTAAGCCTTGTACTGGCTGCTTATGTAAATGCTCAAGTAAACCCTTGTCAAGAATTAGTGCATCCTCATGTTTTAGATCTGAGCTGTGCTAGGGTTTATGATTATGCCTTTGAAACAGAGCATCATCGAATCACAGTTCCTGCCACAGACATTGATTGGGAGGTTGTTTTGCATGAAATGGCTGCCAATTTTGATCTAAAAGTATTGGTCTTGCCCAAAAAAGAGGCACTTTTTAGCTTAGCAGTGAGCCTAGAGGTCCTACACACTCAGTTGGAATCCTCTTTTTTTAATCGCAAGAAAACTTACAGCAAACTATTTAAAAAATATTTGACAGAACCTGAGCAAGATTATCTCGATGAACAACTCAAACGGGTAGGGGAGATGAAGGGCTTGGCTCGCTTATCCCTCTGGAAGATGATGTTTGATCAGGCACAAAGCACTCGACAATATGAGTTGGTCGGGGATTCGCTAATACAGTTGGGCTATCGTACTCCAGAGCATGATGCAGAGGATCTGGATGCGGTCATTTCTGCATATTTAGGCTACCACTACAAGCGCAAAGGAAATTATCAAAAAGCAGTAGAGCGATTTGAACATTGTTACGAAATTCGAAAACGTCGCAAAGATGTCTTGGATGTCAATCTTCGTCGATTGAGGGAATGTTATGAAGCATTGGAACAAGCGCAGAAAATTGTGGCACTATACGATGAAGTACTAGAATTGATGGATCAACCCCAACGCCCTTTTGCTCGCTATCATGTAGAGGAAGCGATGCGTTTTAAGGCTAAAATAGATTTAGAGTGGGTTTTAAATTACTATGAAAATCGATTTTTAAAAGTATATGATTGGAGGAAGAGCAATTATCAACCTAGCTTTTCTCAAATTTATCAAGTAGATAATGATGAAGATCGTTTGTATTGGGTAGAGCAATATTTGAAAGAGATGAACAAATATGTGCCTACCGAATCCTTAAAGTTTTACAGTTGGGGAATTTTAGAGTTACTAAAAAGTTACGAATCGCAGGCTATTGAAGAAAAACGCCGTGAAATTTTTGAAGCTTATGCTTATCCTCAGGGAGATCAGACCATATGGGAAGCTTCAAATAGTGACTATTACAATAGTTGGGATGAACAATATTGGTTTAATGAAGTACCCTATGGTCGCCTATTGCAATATACCCCTTTGGTAGAGGAGAAAAAGCAGTTGTTGGAACATTGGATGAAAATGGCACTAAGAACTAAAAATGATACGATTATTGAAGCTACCGCTTTAAGCGTTGCTGAAAAGTTAGCAAGAATTGGATATTATGAATTGGCAGATCAGTATTTTTTTCAATTTTATTGTGAAACTAGAAGAGGAAAAGCATTGAGTCGACATGACTGGCTGAATCGTGCTGCATATATTTATACCAATAGTCAGGATGCTGTGGAACGGTGGGTAGCCCTCGCCCGAAAATATTGGGGAGAGGCCTTTGCCATGGAGGTGTATATGCAGAGTATTTTGTTTTTAGGTGAAGATCCTAAAGACAAAATACGCTATGAACGCTATTCTAAGGTACTTGCCTTTTATCAACAAACAGGTAACAAGCAAGCAGAAGCTCGAATGTTGCGTCTGCTACTCTCCTGTCGTTATGACAACAAAAATGATTATACCATCTATTTTCAGCATGCTATAACTCTTTATGAGTTAGAGTCCAAATACCTCAACAACCAAAGCTTTTCGGTTTTAAATACATTGGTTGCAGAGCTGCTCCGTGCAGAAAGCTGGGATCGAAAAGATTTAAAAAAGAGCATTAAGGTATTCAGAAAATGGCAAAAAGAGTTGAAGAAAAGGGGAGATGCATGGCAAACTGTTCTGGATTGGGCTCGGAATAATGAATTGCTATTGAAAAAGAAATTGAACGCCTAAACAGATCATAAGAAGAGCAGCGCTACTCCTACGCAGCTAGCTAGAACGTAGATTACATACGTTCTAGCTACAGCTCTTAGCTTTTTTTTTGTAACTCAAAAGATATACGTATATTTTTGATAGCGATTCGATCTAGATAAACCTGAAGACTTGCATCTAAAAAATAATCGCCCTATCTTTGATATCCAAAGTAACACCTGCGTAGGTGGATTACCAACATTCAAGCAGCTATTATTGTAAGACAGACCAGAAAAATAAAGTTAATGGATCGAATTGAACGCATTGCACAAACCTTAGGACTCAATGCCCAAGCAATTGCTAGAGTTATTGAGCTATTGGAAGCGGGATCAACCATCCCTTTCATTGCTAGATATCGAAAAGAAGCCACAGGAGGGCTTAATGAGGTAGACCTCATGCTCATAAAAGACGAATGGGAACATCAGCAGGAGATTGAAAAAAGGCAAGAAACTATCCTAAAAGCCATTGAGAGTCAGGATAAATTAACAGAGGAGCTCAAAAAGCGTATTCAAAGTACTTTTGATTTAGTCTTGTTGGAGGATTTGTACTTGCCTTATAAGAAGAAGCGCAAGACTAGAGCGATGAAAGCTCGTGAAAAAGGGCTGGAACCTCTGGCCGACCTCCTTTGGCAGCAGCGGATTAGTGATCCTGAGCTAGAGGCTAAAAAATTTGTTAATGATGAGGTGTTTGACCAGGAGGAAGCTTTAGAAGGGGCTCGGGATATTATCGCAGAACGCATCAACGAGCATGAAAAAGGTCGGGCAATCGTACGAGAGCATTTTGCCAAACGAGCAAGGCTAGCTGCTGAGGTGATTAAAGATAAAGCTCAAGAGGAGGAAGCTGCTAAATACAAGGATTATTTTGAGTTTGACAGGCCTCTAAATAAAATGCAACCGCATCAGTTGTTGGCGATTCTAAGGGCTGAAAAAGAGGGTTTTTTACGAATCAATGTCGCTCCTAATGAGGAATGGGTCTTAGAGAACTTGGACAACTATTTCATTCGCAGAAATTGCCAGGAAGCTGTGGCGGAACAACTAGAGGAGGCGATTACGGATGCCTACAAACGATTGATGCGCCCCTCAATTAGCACCGAGTTTTTGAATGCTGCCAAAGCTAAAGCCGATGAGTATTCAATTCAGATTTTTGCAGACAACTTGCGACAGTTGTTGTTGGCCTCTCCTTTAGGAGCGAAACGAATGATTGCGATTGATCCAGGCTATGCTACGGGCTGTAAATTGGTTTGTTTGTCGGCAACAGGGGACTTACTAGAGCATACGGTCATCTACCCAACACCACCCAAAAATAGAAAATTACAGGCTACCCATACTTTGATGGCATTGGTAGAAAAATATGAGATGGAAGCTATTGCCGTAGGTAATGGAACTGGGGGGCGAGAAACCGAGCAATTTGTGCGGGGGCTAAATTTTGGAGATCGAAAGCTTGAGATCTTTTTGGTTAATGAAAGTGGAGCTTCTATCTACTCCGCTTCTGAGATTGCTAGACAGGAGTTCCCCAAAGAGGATGTAACGGTACGTGGTGCAGTGTCGATTGGTCGGCGACTGATGGACCCCTTGGCAGAATTGGTGAAAATTGATCCCAAATCGATTGGAGTAGGACAATATCAGCATGATGTCAATCAAAAACAATTACAAAATAAGCTGAATGCCGTAGTGGAGAGTTGTGTCAACTCTGTAGGAATCAATTTGAATACAGCGAGCGAATATTTGTTGACTTATGTGTCGGGGCTAGGGCCTTCTCTAGCTAAAAATATTGTAAATTATCGCAAAAAAAATGGCGAATTTAAGAGTCGGCAGGAGTTGAGACAGGTCAACCGTCTAGGGGACAAGGCATTTGAGCAAGCTGCGGGCTTCCTCCGCATCCGTGAAGCCAAAAATCCTTTAGACAACACCGCAGTGCATCCTGAAGCTTACCCCATTGTGGAGCAGATGGCTAAGGATTTAAATTGTAGTATAGAGGATTTAATCAAAGATGCAGCATTACGTAAAAAAATTGAGCTCAAGCATTATGTAAGTGGTGAGATTGGAATGCCTACACTAAAGGATATTATGGCTGAGTTGGAAAAACCTGGTCGGGACCCACGCTCCAAGCGCAAAGCCTTTGAATTTGCCAATATTCACAGTATGGATGACCTGTCTGTGGGGATGGCGGTGCCTGGCATTGTGACCAACATTACGGCTTTTGGCGCTTTTGTAGATATTGGCATCAAGCAAAATGGGCTGATTCACAAATCTAAAATGAGCCATAAATATGTGGAAGATCCTTCTTCGGTGGTCAAACTAGGGGAGGAACTGGAAGTAACTATCGTGAGTTTGGATCTGAATCGTGGGCGGATAGGTTTGTCTTTGGTGGATTGATACAAAGAGGAGTCATCTCTTATCTTGAGTCCATAGAGCAGACTAGTGTTGCATTGGCTTGGCATCCTGGTTTAGACTATTAGACCCAAAGACTAGGTGATAGGTCTTGTCTTTGGGTCTAATAGTCTAAAAGCGTAGCAGTTTAACCCCGAAGGGATACCCTTGCTATAGCCTATTCAGTTGAGCTATACCAAGATGCAGCTTATTTTAGAATTTGGATTTT
>CAZOLU010000177.1:4705-5550 GCA_964580485.1 uncultured Saprospiraceae bacterium
GATTTTTTCGCTATACCATCCTTGGTTGGTTTCAACTAGAATGAAATAGGTACCGTTGGGCAGAAAGCCTAAATCGACAGTATTGTTGGGTTGGTTAAAGCTTCTAATGTGTCGCCCATTCAAATCAAATACACTCAGATCCTTAACTTCAACGTCCTTAGTTTGAATTTGTAGGAGGTCTGGAGTAGGATTAGGGAAGATGCTTAGATCTATCATGTTTTGAGTTGTACGAATATTGGTATTAAGGCTTAGGTTGAATCGGCTGGTACGTAAAGGGTAGTTATCTGGTGGAGAGATTTCATCGGCAGAGAAGAGTATAATTTTCCCATTCACTATCTCCATTCCAAAAGATGGGTTTGCAATTCTATTTATTCTAAATGCTCCTATGCTGTCAACATTTGTATTGATTGAGCCATCGCTATTCACTACAAATATAGCTTCAAGTCGATTTCCTGTTTCACTAATATTACCACCAATGTATAGTCGACCATCTGTATGGACTTTGCCTTTACCAACACTAACGTTTCCATCAAGAGCACTAACACTTCCCAATCCAAAATTTGTGATGAGCTTACTCCCCCCGCTAGCACCTCCACTAGCCACCCAAGATTCTAGGTTGCCTGTAGAATCTAATTTGGTAATACAGAGGGCCGAATTGCTAGTGGAGCTTGTTCTAGTAGTTCCAAATACAAATAAGGAATTATCAGATAACAATTCTATATTGGCTATTGTGGAAACAAGGTTACTGCTTTGTCCAAAATTAAAGAAGCCGGGGCGTTGTTGGCGGCCATGGAGGATAAGGAAAAAGAATCCGGACAAGACGAGGGGGCGAGCGATGAACAAGA
>CAZOLU010000177.1:5560-7713 GCA_964580485.1 uncultured Saprospiraceae bacterium
TAATGCTATTTGGAGATGATGTCAGACTGTTATCTATTGATCCATTAGGCATTACTCTAAACATAAGGCCATAATAGAAGGTTTCAGGTGGTGAAAAATTAGAATCGAGCACCTGATATGAAACGACCACCGTAATTCTATTATCTTGTAATAATACCGCATCCATCCCGAGCACGCCAGGTTGGACATTAGCCACAGTATTCGTTGAGGTAGTGAAGAATCCATTGGTTCCAAAATTGGTATCTAGTGTACCATTAGCATTCACCTTTGCCACTAAAAATGAATCATTCTGGTTCAATAAAAAGATTGCGCCTATCAACAGAAAGCTTCCATCTGTATTTTCCAAAACCTTATAAATCTTAGCATTGCCGTTGTTGGATGGTAGGGCTATTGAGGATACCCCACTAGAGCCAAAGCTACTAACCAAAGTGTTGGAACTACCTGTATCGAGCATACTTAAAATAATGGAACTATCACTCGTTTGAACGGTCAATAATCCCTGAGAGCTATGACTAGTATAGTCCACCAAAGGGGATGAGTTTGAGAAGGTATACCATACTTGAGGGCTAGTTCCTTGATTGTTGTTATCCACCTTAATCATTCGATTGGAAAATATAGAGAATGCATCAGATCTGCTAACGTTGAAGAAGGAAACATTTTCATCTATTACAACATGATTCCCGACACCGACACTTTCAGTACCAAGATTAGGATTGGGGTCGTAGGTTACACGCCCATTAGAGAAAAAGCTGTTATCTGCAGTAATCTGCTGGGCAAAAGCCGTGGATATGCAGTATAAACACATGAAAATAATTGGAATAGTACTTTTCATAAAACTTAAATTTTGAGGTTACAGATAATTGTATCAAAACAATATGACAAATATACGATAAGCATTACTTTTGCCCAAATGTTTAATATTGTTCCTATAATTTAGATGCAAAGCTTTACAAATTTTTAACCTACCTCAAAACAGATTTGATTTAACCATATTGATATATGCGGCAATTCCAGTAAATGAGTAGAGACCTAAGCAGCCGCCTGTAATTACTTTTATAAATATATTCAAAATATTTTTGTGCTGATTGCGGAGAAAAATTCTGTGGCGGTAGCTTCAAAAGTTGCAGATACAAATGCAAATGTTTAATTTTGGGGACTTAGAATCCTATCTCAATAAGCTGATTAAATATTAAAATATCCATGTTAAAATCTTTGTTTTTAGGCTGTATCGCTTTATTCACAACGATTCAACTACAAGCAGTTCATTTAGAAACTGCAAAAGCTCATCCAGACCAGTATTTTATCTTGTATGATGATTTAGGAGAAGCTATTATTTTAGAAACAGATAAAGTTCAGAATTACTTACGAAGATTTCGGCATATTGCGATTTTTGAAAAAGACCGAGCAGGGATTCCAGCCAGTATAAAAATGGCGCAAGGGATTTTAGAATCTGGTGCAGGCGAAAGTAAACTTGCCAAGATAGGACACAACCACTTTGGGATAAAATGCGGTGGTGATTGGGATGGAGAAACCTACTACCTTTGGGACGATGATGTAGTCAAGTCTTGCTTTCGGGTATTTAAGCGAGATGAGGAATCTTATATCGCCCATACCAAGTTTCTCACCAACCCCAAAAAAGCCTGGCGTTATGGGCCACTATTTGAGCTGGAGTTGACGGATTACAAGGGCTGGGCCAATGGTCTGCAAAAGGCAGGATACGCTACGGCCAAAACCTATGCTCGAAATCTAATCTCTCTAATCGAGCGCTATGAATTGTACAAACTGGATCATCTCACTTTTGATGCTATGTCGGTAGGGCAGGGGGAGTTGGACAGCCTGTTTAAGTTACCTAAGGTAGAACCCCCATTAGCCATAGTTGAGGATACGATTCAAGAGCCAGAGCCAGTGGTTATTCCCGATCCTTTTGGAGGCAGTCAGCCTGATTCTATTGCTGTGGCTTTGACCAAAGCTATTTTTCAGCAGCATGGGTTGCAGGCTGTATATGTACAGCCCACCGATAACTTTGATGATATTGTCTATCGTTATAAGGTTAAAGCTAAAAAAATCTATAAGTACAATGAAATTCCTGAGGAGTACCGCATTCGTCCTGGGCAGGTCTTGTATTTACAAAAGAAAAATAAAAAATATAAAGG
>CAZOLU010000178.1:0-385 GCA_964580485.1 uncultured Saprospiraceae bacterium
TGATAGATAAAGGGGGCATGCCCTACTTCGGTTGGACGAAAAGGAATAGCAACTGCTTCGTTGATGGTTTTGACAAGCCGTTCTAGTTGAAGGTAGTTAAGCCACTGTTCTTTTTCAGGAAGGGTTTGTAAGAGTTGAACAATGCGACTTGCTTGTTCATAAAGCGTCAACATAGGGGATTGTTGAGCAAGGAGCTCTTCACGCTGATACTCTAACTGCTCCTGCTGATTTTCAGTTACATGTTTCTTATTTAATTTTTTATCGAGAGCATCTATCTTAGATTTTAGCTCATCCACTACCTCCAAAGCCCAATGCTGTACATACTCAAAAACTTCTATCACCTCATCTACGGGCACTTGTTTCCGAATATCATAACGACGGCGTT
>CAZOLU010000178.1:395-7702 GCA_964580485.1 uncultured Saprospiraceae bacterium
CGAACCAGAACTTATAGGCTTTATCTGCTCTTTCCTTTTCTGTTTGTAGATTTTGGGCTTGCTTTTTAGAGGCTTTTTGAATTTTAGCATCAAGCTCTTCTTCAAACTCTTTTCGTTTCTTATACCAAAGCGGACTAAATAAACCTGGCTTTTGTGAAATAGCTTCGGCTAATTTGACTGCTAAATCCTTGTGTAGAGGAATATTAGGTAATGATAAAAACTCTAATAAGCGATAGGGATTGATGGGATTCCATAAAAAAGCAGCTACCAATTTCAAAATCTGAAGGGTCGGGCGAGCCAAGGAGGCAGAAACCACCCCAAAGCTTGGAAGCCCTTCTTGTACCAAGGCATTATCCAAGGCTCTGTTTTTATCAGAGAGTAGACAGAGTGGGGTATAGCTGGGATTTAGACGGAATAGTTTTGCTAAATAAGTGCCTGCATAGGTTTCACTACGCGTTTTTAAAATAATTAAGGACCCATCCCTATCCGCAGTTCCTTTTTCATAATTTTCTTTGCATAATGCTTTTTGAAACTTGCCTAAATCATTTGCTGGAAAATCTGTAGTGGTTATCGCAGGAGTGAGTTGTACCCCTTTTTGTGCTAAGATCTTGAATAAATTCTGCCAATGAGGAGGGAGATAGTTGAGCGGCTCATTAAGATAAATCTGTTGAAGCCCTAGCTTTCGATCTTCTTTTAAATATAAGTGTACTTTTATAAATCGTTCTGCAAATCCAGGCGCCAAAGAAGTGGGTAATCCAATTTCTAAGCGTTGTTCTATTTCTGCAAGTACTTTTAAGCGCTGAGGCATCTGAGATTTAATGCTGAAATCCCATCCTGAGATGTACAACTCATCTCTTCGCTCTAATAAGGCTTTGGATGTAGCTAGAGGGTCTGCTTCAAAAGAGGCTGCAAAAAAGGCTTGAGGGTATTTCTCAAGATAATGTTGTAATACCTGTCGAAACTGCTCAATGCGTAAAAAAGATTGATTGTCAGGATAACCCAACCCAAGTTGTTCTTCTAAAAAAGAAAGAAAACTATGCGCATTATAAGCTGCATCTACCTTTTCATCCCAATCGGGATATACCCGGTCTTTAAATTCTAACCCAAACCGTATGACCATAAGCACTATTAGATTTTGAAACCTTCTAAGACATAGAAATTTTAGGTCAAAAATCAACCTAAATAAAGGATGAACTATCCTCCATAGCTAAAATACAGGTTTGTACGCAAAAAGTAAATACTTTTTAGAAGTTTATTCAAATTATTTACAAAAAAGTTCCAGTTAAGCCTATTTTTTGAGTAAAATAAGCAGAAAGGAAGTGAACTGCTGATAATATGGGGCTAAATCAATGGATTTGGCAATTGAATCTCTATTACCACTCCTCTTCTTTAGATGTAGTATTTGGAAAAATCCAACCATCATCTTGTATTCGAATTGGCGTTTCAGGGAAGTCAAGAGCGGTAAGCTCCTGTAAATGTTGAATCGCTAAACCTGTAGAATCGTAGCGAGGCAAGCCCCGCTCAATTTGCTTAATCGGAATAACCTGAGCCGCAAGAAATTGACCATCTGGCGCAAAACCTACACGCATCAATGGTGCATAGCCCGAATAGGTGCCCAATCGAAACCCATAGGTACAAAAATTGCCAATACTGTACATAATCAACCTACCTTGATATAACTCCATGGCTCGAGTTACATGGGGTCCCGTGCCAATCACCACATCTGCTCCAGCATCTACACAATAATGGGCCGCAGCATACATATTTCCCCGATTAAATTCTAGGAAAACCTCATCTTCTCTAGGCAGTCTGCGATGTTTTGGCCCTTCCGAACCCCCATGAATAGAAACAATCACCACATCACAGAGCTTGTCGAGCCGGCGTACCTCCTCCGCCAAGGCAAAACTATCTCGTAGTCCATAGCAACCATAAAACTGTGCAAAAGCTGCAAACCCATAAGTGATACCATTTTGGGTGAAGATGATACTAGGGCGATGTTTGAGTCCTGCGGTTTTAAAGCCTTTGGCGCGCAAGCAAGAGTCGGTGCGCAGTCGACCAGCTTGTCCCAAGTCATCAATATGATTACAAGCAATATTTAATATGTCAAATCCCGCCTCTTTTACTCGGTCGGCATATATTTCTGGTATGCGAAACCTAAAGCAAAACCGAGGGTCATAACAGATTTTGGGTTTACCACCCGAGTCTTGCACCGCCCCTTCAAAATTACCAAAGGCAATATCCGCCGCCTGGATATAAGGAACTAGATCCGTGAAGAGACTTCGCCCAGCATCAGGGGGTAGTATATTTCTAGGGTAATTGGTGGCAGGTACAATATCGCCTGCTGCAATCAGCCAAATGGTGTCTTTGCTTGGAGTAGCTTCAAGTTGAATCACCTTCGATATACTTAAACTATCCGATTGGTAGGGGCTATTGCTAGTAGATACCCTAGGTTGAAATTGGCAAGCAAGGCAAAGACTCAACAAACATATAAAGAGTAGGCTACGCATAGTTGAGTTATATTTTATAGCGAGCTAATGGCGTAATATCTTGCCCTACAAACTCTTTTTTCAGGTATTTATAATAAGCGGTAATCCCAATCATGGCTGCATTGTCCGTACAGTACTGGAAATCAGGGATGTAGGTTCGCCAACCATGCTTCTGCCCATAGCTTTGTAGTGCTTGTCGGAGTCCTGAATTGGCCGAGACACCGCCTGCTATGGCAATTTCTTTGATGCCTGTATCTTGAGCAGCCTTTTCAAGTTTGTGCATTAGGATAGAAACAATACGTTGTTGAATGGAAGCACAGAGGTTGTTCATTTCTCGATCTATAAAGCTAGAATCTTTGCGCATTTGTTTTTGTAAAAATTGCAAAACATTGGTTTTTAATCCACTAAAGCTAAAATCAAGCGCTGCTACTTGAGGCTCGCTAAATTCGTAAATGGCCTGTCCTTCTTGTGCCTTCTGATCTATAATAGGTCCTGCGGGGTATCCTAAGCCCAGTATTTTTCCAATCTTATCAAAGGCTTCGCCGGCAGCATCATCTATGGTTGTACCTATAATTTCCATCTCCAAGTAGTTGCTCACCTTGATGATTTGTGTATGCCCACCCGAAACGGTTAAGCAAAGTAGAGGGAATTGAGGTTGGGGCTCGTCTATGAAATGCGCTAGCACATGTGCTTGAATATGATTGACTTCAATCATTGGAATATCAAGCGCCATAGCCATTGCTTTTGCAAAAGAAAGTCCTACAAGCAGTGCACCAATCAAACCTGGACCTCGAGTAAAGGCAATTGCACTTAGCTGTGTCTTGTCAATTCCTGCTTGCTGTAAAGCCTGATCTACTACTGGAACAATATTCGCCTGATGTGCCCTTGAGGCAAGCTCAGGTACCACCCCTCCGTAGGCTTCATGTATTTTTTGGTTGGCAATAATGTTGGAGAGTACTTTTCTACCTTTTAAGACAGCTGCTGAGGTTTCATCACAGGAGGATTCAATGGCTAAAATATATACGTCATCTATCATAGTATCAATTTTTTATCTTCAAATTGTTGAAGTCAGTTTTTTGCCACAGCCTAGTATTAGGTTGTGGAGCCTAATGCTCTTCATGAGCAATTCCTGATAATCATCAATAATTTAGCTTTAAAATTAGAAAAAGCTAGGCTAAACTTGTAAATTAATGCGCTTTTTGCCAAATTGTTTTTTTTGCGTTAAAACTACGTTAATGTCTTGACTAGACTGCTGCATTGCAGGATCTTTGGATCGTTTTTTATAATAAAAGCATGTTTAAATTTCTATCTACTTGTTAAATTCCAGTCTTTTGTCCTGATATTAGGGACTTAATCTACCGACTATAAAGTACCTAAAATTTTAAACATGCTCTAAGATTTATACCAACATCTACCAAATGGGTGGAGTGATTTCAGCAACTAATTATGCCCCATTACTTATCTAAATTAAAATAAAAAATATCGCTGCAAAATTACGACAATCACAACCTATTCCGCTTCCTGATCCCAATAATATGGGCAATCAACCGGCTTTATTTATGCGGATACTGCGCTTTAGCTGGAGGGCTATAAAGACTCTGGTAAGTGGGGTGGTGTTGTTATTGTTTATTTTATGGATGTTGTTTAAACTTCCTTTTGTACAAAATTGGTTGGCAGATCAAGCCACTGCTTATTTTTCAAAGGAGTTAGAAACAGAGTTGACTATTGATCAAATAGAGATTCAGCTTTTCAACAAAGCCGTGATTAAAGGCCTTTACTTAGAAGATCAACATCAAGATACGCTCTTGTATGCCCATTATGCAGAGGCTTTTTTCGATATTTCGGAAGCAATGGCTGGACGTTTGGTCGTCACTGAAGCCAATCTACATTCAGGCGTTTTTCAATTGCAACGTCTTAAAGGTGAACGACAGTTCAGCTTCTATTTCTTAGCTAAATACTTCGCAAAAAATCCTAAAAAGAAAAAGAAAAAAAGAAAAATCAACTTTGAGCTGGCCATCGAGCATATACATGCTTATGATGCACATTTTTGTATGTATGATGAAATTGCAGGAACAGAGGTTCGTGTAGATGCCCCCGAAGGAATATTACATACTAATTACAGCAATCTTCTGACCCAAACCGTTTTTTGTGATTCGGTACGTTTGTATCGCCCCAAAGTAAAAGTACATGTCTTTCCGGGCTCCCCAATGCCGCCCAACCCCAATCCTGGGCAAGCCGCAGCTGTGCCTCCAAAGTGGACCGTAAAAGCTGGAAAACTTAGGGTAGAGGATATGCAGTTTCATCTGTTAAATGATAAAATAGGAGTCAAGCCAGAGCTTCCTTTAGATTTTAATGATCTGCAACTCACCCAAGCACAGCTTTGGGCCGATAGTCTGCAACTAGAAAATGATTCTTTATTCGTTCAAGTGAAAAGGCTGGCGGCCAAAGAAAACCGAGGCTTTGAGCTTCAACATGTAGAAGGCGACGTATTTGTTAGCCCCAAAGGGGCTCATGTCAAAAATATGGAAATGCGCACGCCCAAAAGCAAAATCGGGCATGAGATCGTTTTTCAGTACGACCAATTCCCCGATTGGCTAGACTTTATTCACAAGGTCAAGCTAAAAGCCAAGGTCAAAGATGCAAGGGTGGCCATCTCCGATATTATGGCTTTTGCTGGCCCCCTCAACCAAAATCCTTTTTTCGTTACCAATAAAGACAAGGTTGCTAAGGCTAGCTTTAGCTTTAGGGGCTATGTAGAGAATTTTAGTATCCGAAATCTGGTAATGGATGTAGAAAACAGTCATGTGGAAGGAGAACTAGACCTTCGACCATTCGACCGATATATGTATCTAAAGTCAGATCAACTGACCACAAATTATCAAGATATTCAAAGCATTTTGGGGTTCATCAATATCCCTCCAGAATTGAGTCGTTTGGGCGATATCAACTTTGAAGGGCGCTTCTCTGGCTTTTTTGATAATGACTTTAATACACATGGAGACTTGAAAACCAGTCTGGGAAGGATCTACGGTGATTTACACATGTGGAATATTCAAGGAGGGGTAAAGTATAGCGAATACGATGGGGACTTGCGTTTTGACCAATTTCAATTGGGGGATTTTCTCGATCGAAAAGAGATGCTGGGTATTTTTGATGCCTATGCGGCAATAGAAGGGAAGGGGCTAACTTTTGAGAGTGTTAATGCCCAAATACATGATGGTAGGGTGAATGCTTTTGATTTTAAAACCTATCGTTACGACACTATACAGCTTTCAGGGCAGTTTAAACCTAAGCATTTTGAAGGTGCACTAAAGTCTGAAGATCCTAATTTTCATCTCAACCTATCTGGGGAGGCTGATTTTTCGGGAGATTTACCCAAGTTGAGCTTGTTGGGTAATATTCAAAAAGTTGATCTTCAAGCATTAAATCTCTTGCCAAAAGAGAAAGAGGAATCGCCAAAAGAGAAAGAGGAATTTGTTTTAGGGATTGCTCGTGTTGATATTAACGCTCAAGGAAATCGAATTGATAACTTTTCAGGAAAACTCCATCTAGACCAAGTTTATTTTAAACGAAACTGGGGGGAGTTTATACTGGATAGTATCGCCTTAGATGCACATGATAGCATTACGGCAGAAAAGGATACTGCAAGAGTCCTTTATGTCAATTCAGATATTGTTAATGGTACTATTTGGGGGAAATACGATGAGGTAAACCTCCCCAAAACCCTTGTTGCTTATGCCAGAAAACATTATCCCAACTTAATTAAAAACCTCAATTTTGCTAATGCTTCGGATTCTATGGCTCAGTTGATGAGTCAGGACTCCTTCATCGCATATCAAGATAGCTTGGCACAATTGGAACTGGATAGCCTTCCTGCTCAAGAGATGCACATTGATTTGCGAATTTCAGATTCCAAAACACTTACAGGTATTATTGACCAAAGCTTTAAGTTTATCAAAGGAGCGCATTTGGTGATGAATTTTAATAGTGAACAAAAAGAATTGGATTTAGATATTGGGGTAGATACCATCCGCTGGGGCGGTTTTGAGCTGCATCAAGAACGTTTGTTTGGGGGGAGTAAGGCGAATAAGTTTTCATTGACTAATGAATTGAAGCACTTGCAACTCAATGATTCTACTTTGCTCCCAACTCCTTATCTCCAACTCAATGGGGTAGGGGATAGCATTCATTACCACATAGAAGTTGCCGATATCGGTAAGGTGGCTTCAGAAATTGTATTGAATGGGGAAATCTCCTTTCAGGAAAAAGCCGTACGCACGAGTCTGAGCAATTCGGGACTAACCGTTCTTAATCAGAAATGGCTGGTTCGAGGAGATAATTATGCCATATTTGATTTTGCTAATAGAGCTTTGGAAATAAACAATCTACGCCTCTCGGATACCTTAGACGAGCAAAGAATTGTTTTTTCTAGCCTACAACAAGATAGCTCAAAAAAAGGACTCCTAATTAAGGTAGAAAATTTCATTTTAGACTCCTTGTACAAACCCGTAGCACTTCCTATGTTTGATATCAGTGGAAGAGTTTTTGCAGTTAGCACCATTGGGGATATCTTTACACAGAATAATATAGAAACAAGAATTCTGCTTAAAGATTTGATTATCAATGAGGATGATTGGAATGAAGCAAGACTAACGCTTCAGATGGATAGTCTTCAAGCGCCCATCACTGGAAATTTTAAACATCATGGGCCTTTAGCGGATAGTCTGAATATAGAAATTAAGAAATTTATTCCCGCATTTGCTACTGACAATCGCTACAAGAAAAACCTACTGGAGCTTGAGGTCAAAGCTGAGCATGTGC
>CAZOLU010000179.1:0-7682 GCA_964580485.1 uncultured Saprospiraceae bacterium
TCCCCTTTGGTTGGAACGCAATGCACCTCGTCTTCCAGTACTCAAGCGCTATAAAAATATTAGCAATAAATTCCCTAAGTTTAGAAATGCTCTGAAAGCTAAGGATGTTTTAGATTTTTTTAATCGTTCTTCGACGTACATCTCCCAAAAGGATCTAAAAAAACTCTATCCTTTGATCGAAAACCGTTATGATACAGCGCTGGAACTTGATCCAGAACGTTTAGTTTCTTATTTGGGAATGATCGACCTAGAAACTTATCTAGAAGGCGATATCATGTGCAAGGTGGATCGGGCGACGATGGGCGTGGCTTTGGAAGGGCGTGAACCTTTGCTGGATCATAAAATTGTGGAATTTGCCATGGCTTTGCCGGATCAATGGAAGATTCAGGGCAATAGTACCAAGCATTTGTTGCGACAAGTGTTGTATCGCTATGTACCCAAGGAGATGATCGAGCGTCCTAAACAGGGCTTTTCGATTCCGGTACAGGCTTGGTTGCTGGGCCGCTTGCGGCCAGAGCTAGAAAAACTGGCTGCTGACGCACAATTTTTAGAAAGTTTTGACCTGAATGGGACGGAAATACAAAGAACCATTCATAACTTCAACCATCAAAAACGCTATATCAACCCACATTTCATCTGGTTTTTGTACATCTTGTACCGTTGGTGGAAACGTTGGGGCTAAAAGGTATTTATGGAAATAGCATCAATAGAAGCACCTAAAGGGGGAGTATTTTTAGTCCTGATTTTTGTGTTAGGAATTTTGGGGCTTGGACTGTTCTTTTTCGGGGCTGTACAACTTCTATTTAGTGGAATGGAAAGTCTTCTGGGGCTCATTACACTATTGCTAGGCTTGTTGTTAGGGCCTGGTTTGATTGCCTTAGGAATTTTTTTAGAAAGGCGTAAAATGGCCACTTTTCGTGCAGAGATTTTGAGAACACACCCAAATATCTTGATTAGATTTAAAGATCAAAAACGTAAAAAAGCGGTAGTTTTTATCCCCGAAGGAGTATTTGTAGCCGAATATTTTTATGCTTTTGATGGAAAGAACATGCGGATGGGGCGAAAAGGTTTACAGTTGAAAAATGATCTGCTGGAAATGCATTTGGAAAGCTTCAAAGGGATGAAATCCATGGGGCGTATGGTCAAGGTTTTTCCACCCAAAGGTATACATCAACTTCCCTTAGTTCTCAAGCAGTTGAATCAAAAATATTTGAATCAATCTCAGGAACATGGAGCAAACTAAAAGTTTCATGAAAAACATAAAGGAGATCTTGACAGGCTTTCTCATTATTTTTTCGATGGGAGGCTGCTTTTCAGGTTTGATGATTCTTTTGGTATCTTATATGCCTTATGTTGGTGTAAATATTCTGCTTGTTGCAGTTCCTACCCTTATTTTGAGTTGGTATTGGGTCAATAAAACGGGAAATAAACATCGCAGCCAGCGTTTAAAACTTGTCCAAGCTAACCCAGAAAAATATATCTTAGCGGAATTTAAAGATAGATCTACTGGGAAACGGGTTATTTTAACAGCACAGGAGATTTTTTATGGGAAGAAAGAACATCTCGAATTTAATTCAGATCCTTACAAACTACTTAATGTATATGTTCAAAATGGTGGACTAGTACTAGACTTGCGATATTGGGGAGCTAATCGATATGACATCCGAAAAGAGTATGCTTATCCCGAAGAACTTGAAGACCTTATAAAACGTTGGGCAATTAAAATAAAAAACTAAAGACTTATGTTGTTTAGAATGCTTATGATCTCGATCTTTATGATCGTTGGCTTTGGTTTTGTCCTTAGCGGAGGAATGATTCTGTTTATTGGAAAGCCTGATGAAGTTCTGATGGCTATAGGTTTTTTGGTTCCTGGTTTAATCATGGGGTTAGGAGGCTTATATTTTATCATAAAAATGAACAAGGCTTTTCAAGTTCAAGCTTTAGAAAAGGCTTTGGCAGAACCAGAAAAAATTTTGTTGGATATTGCTGCAATTGGTAAGCAAAAACGGATATTCTTGACTGAAGAAGCTTTATTTTTGGGGGAAAAGCATTATCCCTTCAAGGCATCCTATGAGCATTTAGAGCAAATCACACTGGAGGAGAAGGGGCTTTTGAAAGTAGATTTGGAGGTGAATGCTGGGACTAAAAGGTTGCATCGCAATCTGAAAATAGAAATTCCTCCTCATCATTTAGACGCTGCTCAACTGGCAGTATTAAAAATCAAAGAAATTTATCAACTCAAATAAAAACAAAATGCTTTACCAACAACCTTATCACCAGGTCGACCTATCTCAAAAATCTGTATTGGTAACCGGAGGAGCTGGCTTTATAGGTGCTAATATCGTAGAATATCTATTGAAGTATGGGGTGAAAAAAGTGAGAGTGATGGATAATTTATTGACGGGATTTCGGGAAAATCTAGAGCCATTTATGGAGAATCCCGCCTTTGAGTTTTTCGAAGCGGATATTTCTAAAATAGAAGACTGCCATCAGGCTTGTGA
The DNA here is from genome assembly GCA_964580485.1 of uncultured Saprospiraceae bacterium. Taxonomy (GTDB): domain Bacteria; phylum Bacteroidota; class Bacteroidia; order Chitinophagales; family Saprospiraceae; genus Saprospira. The sequence continues at coordinate 2,502 of CAZOLU010000179.1, forward strand.
AGGTATGGATGTGGTGACGCATCAAGCCGCAATGGGTTCCGTGCCTCGCTCAGTCAAAGAACCGCACCTCACAACCCTACACAACGTCAATGGCTTTGTCAATATGGTACACGCAGCGCATCAGGCAGGGATCAAGCGTTTTGTTTATGCTTCCTCCTCTTCGGTCTATGGAGATGAGCCCAATTTACCTAAAAAAGAAGAGCGTGTTGGTACCCCTCTATCCCCCTATGCAATTAGCAAATGGACCAATGAACTTTTTGCCCATAATTTTGGAGAGCTCTATGGCATGGAATTTATTGGCTTTCGCTATTTTAATGTTTTTGGGCCCAAACAAAGCCCCAAAGGGGCTTATGCAGCCGTTATCCCACTTTTCATCGATGCCTGTATGAACGACAAAACCGTTTATATCAATGGCGATGGTCTGCAAACTCGAGATTTTACCTTTATAGAAAACGTAGTGCAAATCAATATCAAAGCCCTCTTTACCGAAAATACGGCTGCCTACAATCAGGTGTATAATGTAGGTTGTGGGGGGCGTTATAGCATACTCGAACTTTTTGAAGGGATTCGAGATGTCGTAGGGGTAGAGAAAGAGGCTGTACATCGTGCACCAAGAGCTGGTGACATCCGAGATTCTCAAGCTGATGTTGCTAAAGCCGAACAATTGCTAAATTATCAAGCGCAATTTGATTTTAAACAGGGCTTAGAGCTAACCGTAGCATATTTTCAAGCTCTTGCTCAATCTTAATGCAGATGTCCTACTATTATATACAACATGCAGATTATGTAGCTCCTGGTAGCTTACTAGAGTGGGCTAACCTGCGAGGTATTGATCTACAAGCTATTGAATTGTATACAGATCACTACCAACTACCTGAGGCTGAAGCCGTAGAGGGGTTGATTGTCCTGGGTGGTCCTATGAATATTTATGAGGAGGAGACCTATCCTTTTTTGAAGGATGCAAAAAGGCTGATCAAAGCGACTATTGATGCAGAGGTCAAGACCTTGGGGATATGTTTGGGCGGGCAGCTGATTAGCGATGTGCTGGGAGCCAAGGTTCGTAAAAATAAGACAAAGGAGATTGGCTGGCATGCAGTTCAACTCAAACCTGTGCGTGTTTTCGAAGGGTTTGAGCCTTCTACGCTCTTTTTTCATTGGCATGGCGATATTTTTGAACTTCCTCAGGGCGCAGAATTGCTGGCAAGCAGTCCTCTTACGCCTCATCAAGCCTATCTTTGGAAAGATCATGTCTTAGCCTTGCAGTTTCACCCAGAAATGACCTTGGAGATTATACAAAACTACATCAACTTAGATCGACAAGAGGAAGAGTTGGGATCTGGTCCTTATGCTCAAAGGGCAGAGGAGATTCTAGCGCATAGCCAAACCCAGGTTGCTCCCAACAAAGAGCGGTTTTGGCAGATGCTTGATCGGTTTTTTGGGCTTTAGCCCAAAACAGGAATGGGTTGGCGCTTCTCATCAATGGCTACAAAGGTAAAACAGCCACGAATTGCCAGCTCTCGCCGATCTTCGTACATTTGCTCCAAGTAAATATTGACTTCGATTTTCATACTGCTATTTCCCACCTCAATCACCCTAGCTACAAACTCGGCCAAGGTGCCCGCAGGAATAGGTTGGTCAAAATTGACCCGATCCGAACAAACGGTGACCGTTCGTTTTCGGCAAAAACGAGTAGCACAGATGAAAGCAACCTCATCCATCAACTGCAGGGCGGTACCTCCAAATAGGGTATTGTAATGGTTGGTTGTATTGGGAAAAATAGCTTTGAAGATTCGGGTAGTTGATTGTTCGATGCGTTCTTGGAGATCCATGGTCTGATTTTTTGTGATGAGATTATCTATTATGAGAAGCAATATTCCAACGTAGTGCTAATCCCAGACCTTGTGGATGCAAACTGAGATGGCTTCTTTGATTTTTCAAATAGTTTTTTCGATTTTTTCGGTGGAGTAAATACTTCACACCATCAAAAACAAACAAAAACCCACCTTGCAGCAATAGACTACTCCCGTAGCCTCTGAATCGCTCTGGATTATTACTATTGTCCGCACTCAGGTGCATCGCCAAACCTCCACCCATATACAAGAGATCCAACCCCGCATTGATTAGAAAAATTCCTTCAATACGCTTTTGCTCTTTTAGGGAGGCTTCTAAACTTTGTCCAATATGAGGTCTTTTGGTCGTTGCAAGCCCAGCAATGCCCAAACCCAAATTGACCGTATTCCAAAACACATTCATTTCATGAAAATAACGACTTTCGGCTTCCTGACTCGTAAAGTACCCTATACTGCCTGTACTGATGTTGGCTACAGCCCAAGTAGTGAGGGCGGTCATGCCAGTATGTTGCAATTCATAGCGTCTCAGATCAAAATTATAAGTATCTGCATCTTGAGCATAAAGTGAGGAGCATCCAAAGAGCAAGAGGAGTAGAAGCAGTCGCATAGTGATGTAATTGAGCCAAATAATAGGTTAAGAGCATGTTTAATACAAAAAATAGCATAGAAGGTTCATGAAAATTCTGCAACATAGTTCTCATAAGTCAGGGGGTAATCCCAAGCCTCAAAGGCAAATCCCCACTCTTGTTGAATGCGATAGGTTAGTTTTAAAGGCAATCCCTTAAATCGGTTGCGCTTGTAGTTCTTTACCGATTCTAGATAATCTCGTACTTGGGGTTGTGCATTTTCCCAGCCCTCTAAATCCAGCTGCTGATAGATTTTTTCTATGGTTGCTTCTCCGTCATTGGTCAGCTCTTCAAAACTAATTTCAATCAATTGGTTTGGACGAAGGAGATGACGTTGGTCTAAATAGTATTGAATGAAATCTTTGTAATTATTGATAATCATGTTCTGAATATGAGCTTCATCAACCTCTTGTAAAAATTGAGTTTGAATACTTTTTCGGTATAGCTTGCGGGTAGAACGATACACTTCGTAAGGGTTGCGATGGATATAAATGAATTTAGCATTAGGGTAAAGCTCTAGTAATGCCTTGATGCGGCCTGTATTTGCTGGGTTTTTGATCACCAAGCGTTTTTGGTCATTCCCCAAACTCACAATACGTAGGTTCTTATCATAAGCTTTTTGCCAAGCCTTCTTTTCTTTGGAGCTTAATCCTTTTTGTAGACTATATTTTTCAAAATAGCTTCGGTTTTTTGGGAAAAAGTAAGAGTGAATCCCAATATGTGTACTAATATTTCCAACCGACTGATCCTCTTCTTGTGGGGCAAACATATCCATCTTCATGTTATCCATCGGTCGCTTGCTTGGTACAAGGGGTGCTAGTAGGCGATCGAGCCAATTTCTACCCAGCAAACAAAAATTAACCATAAAACTATGATAGTTCTGAACATGCCCTAGTTGAGGATCTTTGGCCATTAAATAATGCAAGTGGGTAGTGCCTGAGCGATAATGCCCCAAAATGAAAATAGGAGCTTTTTCCTTAGACTGCAAGTCCACACGTTTCAGTTTTTTGCGATACAAAAGATCCTGTAGAAACATAAAAGGTTGTGTCAAACAAGCAAAGAAGAAGATTCTTAGACGCATCCAGCGTTTATTTGGGCTAACTTTATTCTCACGAAAAAGTTGTAGCAATACCCTGAGTCTGGAAAAATAAAGTTGATGGTCTTTTATTTCATAGTCTTTAGATCTTGCTTTTTTTTGTGACATAGCTTTACGGTTTTATGAATATAGAATATTCAGCATTTAAAAATGCTTTTAATGAAAAAAAAAAGAGCTTAAAGTGAAAACTTGTGACAATAAAAGTATTCTATTTGTAAAAATATGGTACAAAAATTCGCCGAAAGATCATAAAAAAAGCCAAAGATTTCTTCTTGGCTGATACAAAAAAAAACACTCTACACAAAAGGTAGAGTGAAGATTTCTTTGCAGTATTATGTTATAATCAACAAGCGATGGTCGTTACTAAATTAGTGTTACATCGACTGCTGCTGGTCCTTTTCTTCCATCTTCAAGGTTGAAGCTTACTCGGTCATCCTTAGTAATTTCATCTACTAGTCCATTAGCATGGACAAAATAGTCCTTGTTATCGTTATCATCTTTGATAAAACCGTAACCTTTTTCGTCATTAAAGAACTTTACTGTTCCTGTATTGGTATGCATAATTAAAAATTTGTTGCCCTATTGTAGAGCTTTTAAAAGAATATAAATTGGGTTTGTTGTTTAGCCCCAATTTGAGTTAAAATTATAAAACGAAGATACTCTGATATTAGTTTCATTTTATAGCATTAAGTGTTAAAATTAAGGTTAAATTTTTTTGGTATCTCAATGCCTAAGCAGAAGTTCTTGCGCATTAGCCTTAGCAAATTCGGAAGGCGGATCACCACTAAGCATTTTAGCAATTTCTAAGATACGTTCCTCCTGTTGTAATTCTCTAATTGCGGTAACTGTTCGGTTTCCAGAAACTGCCTTATGCACAAAGTAGTGAATATGTGCTTTTGCAGCAATTTGTGGCGAGTGTGTAATAGAGACCACCTGATGATCTTGAGCAAGTTGTTGTAGGATAATTCCCATTTGTAATGCCACTTCTCCGGATACCCCAGTATCAATTTCATCAAAGATGAGGGTAGGTAGTGTCATGGCATGAGCGATCATAGATTTGATACAAAGAGCCAATCTAGACATTTCCCCACCAGAGGCTACGCCTCGAATTTCTTCCAAGCGGCTACCTTTGTTGGCTGCGAATAAAAAACGCAGTTGGTCGGTACCATTTGCAGTGAGTTCTTTTAGCTCTTGGAGGTCCACTTGCAAGCGTGCATATTTCATAGAAAGCTGCTTGAGCAGCTTCTGAAGTTTTTTCTCGAAAGGAGGGATCGCCGCTTCGCGGCGGCTCGACAGTTCTGCACCAAGTTTAAATAGAGTTTGTTCTTCATCGTTGATTTGCTGCTCAAGTGATTTTATTTGTTCACTCAAATCTTCAAAACCTTGCAAACTCTCTTGCAAATCCTCCTGTATCTTTAGCAAATCCTCTTCTGAGCTTACATGATGTTTTTTCTGAAGTCGGTAAAGTAAATCAAGCCGTTCCTCTACTTCTTGCAAGCGTTCTGGGTTGTATTCCGTATCTTCCGCAATACGTAAAAACGCCGCAGAAAGCTCTTCCAACTCAAAACGCAGCCCTTCAAAACGTTCTGCCAACTCAGGCAAATCTTTG
>CAZOLU010000180.1:0-7676 GCA_964580485.1 uncultured Saprospiraceae bacterium
CCTCCCTTATCGTAAATATTATTTTTGACAATTTTAGGGTGCGGAATGTCGGTATCATCATCCTATTCTCTATTTTTGTAGGAACAACTCTTCCGATCCAAGAAGGATTTAAAGCTTTAAGTAATTGGTTGTATCCAAAAATTGACTAATATCACTATGTTTTTTAGAAAATTATAGTAGTTTTGGTTATTATGAATTGAAATCTTAGGACTATGAATGATGATATTACTAAAGAACAACTCTATGATGCTTTTGGCGAACTGCTCTATGCGATTGCATCGATTGATGGAGAAGTGCAATATGAAGAAGCCAAAAAAATTGAAGAAATCCTCACAGGACATGAAGGTGCAGAAGATATGATGTGGTCTTTTGAATATGAGTATCGCAACAAACGCACGGTTAAAGAAGCGGTGGAAAAAGCACTTGCAATTTGCAATATTTATGGAGCCTGTGCCGATTACCCCTTCCTTATTGAAGCCTTACAAAAAACTGCGGCAGCCAGCGATGGAATCCAGGCAGAAGAACAAGCCTTATTAGATGAACTAGCCAGCGATCTCAATGCACTCAATGCATAAAAGATGACGGATTTAGAAGCTGAACTGCTGATTGATTTAATTGAACAAGGAGCTGCACTAGCGGTCCCCTCCTCCTCTTCTGCGCCCTTATTAGCAGATTTGGGACAGTATGTATTTAGCAAAGGATTGGGCTTTTATGCAGAACATCGATCTTTTGACTATCGAGACAAACAGTACTTTGTAACCCACCGTTTTGTTGGTGCTTGGCTGAGTTTATTAAGACAATGGCTACCTTACTCCTCCAAAGAGGTGAAGCTCTTAGCAGATCACCAACCCCTAGCTGAAGGCTATCATGATCTGATGTGAGCTAGACCATTAGCTCATTCCTACTGATTAAGTAGCAGTTGTTCTAATTCCCAAGCCTTGATTTGCATTATGCAAAGCAATAAACCTTTAATTTTATGCATCGACTCCTCTGCTTATTAGGCAGCCTGCTCTGCTTAGCCTGCCAACCCTCTTCCGAAACAAGCACTTTTTTGACACAGCAGCACTACCATCAAGAGGTACAAGCAGTCCTCCTAAAAGGAGCAAAGCAGACGATTGTAAAAGCTGAGGAGGATGCCCAAAAGCGTTTTTACCAAAGGGATTTTATACCCGTCATGCAATCGATTCAAAACTATGCAAGCGCTCGCATAGATAGCTTAGATCTCCTTTTCCCGAATGCTTCTATAAATTCTGCAACAGAGCTGCTTCAGTACTTAACAGAAACTCGCCAACAATTGCTTAAAAGGCATTCAGATTTGGTAGCATTGGCCGAAAGCCGCCCCATCAAAGGTGTAAAATTTGATCCAATAGCAATAGAGCATTTGACCAAAAACCTAGCTTTAGAAGCATGGAGTCTATCAGACTTAGAGGAAAATCCTGCTTTTGCGGTTCCAAATACTATAAGACAGCAGCTCCTCCTTACACAACTCCAAACGAACATACAAAACAGTGCCAATCAACTCCTACAGCACTTGCATCAAAATATGGGAAGGTCCTTCTTATTCCCTGGCTCTCCATTCAATCTTTTATCTTATAACCATAGTCCTGCGGTTCGCTTAGGAGTGCCCTATCGGACTTATTTGGGACTTGGATATTATGGAATTTATGGGCTAAATTTTACCGTTAAGGTGAATGGAAAACCCTTAGCCCTTCGAGATCATATCGCCTATTTTGAAGAAACTGCTCAGACTTTAGGAACTAAAAGCTATGTGGTTGAAATGTCTATTCAAAGGCCTGGCAGCACTAAGCTGGAGTACTTGGTGGATACTTTTCAATATGAAGTAATACCCTAGTCTTCTTCGATCAATAATACTCAACATACGATTTCAATCCGAATAAAAATGAAAGCATATAGCTCCTTATATAGTCTACTATTAGTTGTACTCTTGAGTGCATGCCAACAGCCCCTTATAGACTCTGCCATAGATCTGCATCAAAATATTCAGAAGAGCAACAAAATGGTAGATCAACAAATCAAAGAACTGCTGAAAGAGATCGAAACCTACAGTGTGTTAGATATGCGCCTACGCCAAGTGGAAGATTTTGCAAAAACCCTAGTCTCCCAAATGCGGCAAGATGATCAGATCAGTTCCTATCGTCAACGACTTTGTGCTTCTTCAGGAATTTACCTCTATGAGGGGCATTTAGAAGGTAGACAAGCCATTGATCGAAAAGCAGCCTATCAGGCTCAGGGCTTTAGCTCTTTTAGAACTACGACCAATCCTCAACTTGAAGCTTGGCCTGTTGACGCACAAAGCTCAAAGCTCGTTGATCAAATTTTCATAGAAGAAGCTGCATTAGATAGTTTAGAACAGTTGTTGGTGCATACTTATACAGAACTCACGGTGGCATTAACAGACTTCATTCAAAAATCAGAGCATCAATCTATTACAAATTTTCAGCCTCAAGCAGAGGCCTTTCAAACACTCCAAACGAAACTTTCACAACTGCTCCTTCTAAACGATGATGGCAAAGCGGCCACGCCTTGGCAGGCTATGAAGTTTACAAAAACTCAAGTAGCGGAGGTCTATCCTCTTTTGAGTAGTATAGAAGGACTAAGGGCTTCGGCCTTGTTTTATGTACTAGACTTTTTGAAAGCTAGTTGCTTGCCCAAACGCATTCAACTAGACGATTATGTCATTTTTTCTACTGCATCATCTGCCAAAGTCAAACTAGGCGAAAGCTTTAAAACAGAGATTCGCTTAGGGGCTTTTGCTTCTAATGTCGATTTTAGTGTAGAGGTTGATGGGAAAGCACTCCCCATGCAGGGCAATAAGGTGCTTTATGAAATAGGTACCAAACAATTGGGGACGCAATCCTATACAGCTCATTTTCAAGTGCTCAATAACCTGACTGGAGAAGTTGAGCGTATTCAGAAGGAATTTAAATATGAGGTAGTTGCGCCGAACAACTAAGCTATGAGCTGTTGGGTGATAGTTTTATTCTTGTCTTTTTTCTATAATTGCTTTAAGCCCATTTCATTTCCTCCTTCAATTTTACTTATCCAAGCTCTAGCGATTTGAGGTATTCTGTTTATCACCTCTTTCCCAAAAAGTACTTCTGTAACAAGGCCCATATGAATAATATCTATTAGCCTACACAAATACGAACGCCCCATTCCCCACCATGTAAAATGAGAATCAACAATAAGATAATGATCTATTTCAACTCCATACAAGTTTTCTATGTCCAGGAGTTCCCATCCATCAAGTTGTGCCTCATAAACCCCATCAGCTACTCGACTTCCAAAAGTAGTTGTGTAGTAGTATTCTTTTATTTCCCAAATAGCAATAGGATTAGTTGGACTAGGAAAAGCTCCATCTACTCTCCGAGACATAGAGTAAATTGGGGAATTCTCCCTAGTTATATTTGTTAATACTTTAGGATCATAGTCACATGTGTAATCGCCAATTTCGCTTTCTATGAGGATATTTACAATTCCTGTTAAATAAGCATGATCTTTCTTTTCCCCTGTTTGTTTATTAAAAGGAAGCGGACAAGATGGAGAATACTTTTCTTTTAAACCGTAAAACATCTCTTTTGCCTCTTCTTGATCCATTAAATTTAATTCGACTACACTTGTTAAAACCTCAGCTCTATACTCCATGTAACCAATAACTTCTAGTCCAAATTCAGTAAACTGCCCATTTTTGATTAAATGAGAAAACGCTATACCCAAATCTTTAAATTTTGCTATGATTTCCTTTTCTGTTGGAATCAAAAAGCCACCTTCAGGATATTTTATTGATTTCCGTCTTACATAGCCAAGTTTTTGGTTAATTAACTTAATGTTTGCCCAAAACTCGGCTGACTTATTCACATACTTTTCGTTAGCTTTCATTTAGATTTTTTTCATATTTCATAATAAAATTAGCTAGGCTACAGCCTAAAGCTTCAACTATTTTCTTTAATTCTACGATATCTACTCTTCGTTCTCCATTTTCAATCTTGGAAATGAACGATTGAGGAGCATTTAGTTTTTGAGCTAGATCTATTTGTCTATAACCTGCTCCAACCCTAAGGCTATACAAGGTCTTTAGCAAGACCTTATGTTCTCTAGTATTTAAGCTTTTTTCCATATCATAAAAATAAATTCTATTTTGGGATATACCATATTAGGATATTAGCACAGAAACTTATATATTTATGAAAATAAAAATTAAAATATGCAACTAACTTTGGATGGTAAATTTGCCACATATGTTCCCCCAAAATCTCAGCTACTAAAATGGGTGGGAAATAAACAACGTGTAGCTGGGGAGATTACTCGCTTCTTCCCTTCCAACTTCAATCAATTTCATGAGCCATTTATTGGGAGTGGGGCAATTATAGCTACAGTTTCACCTGCAAAAGGATTTGGTTCTGATGCTTTTGAACCACTAATTGAAATATGGAGAAAACTAAAAAATGATCCTGAAGGGTTAGTAGATTGGTATGCTTCTCATAGAAATAGATTAGAAAAAGAGGATAAGAAGAAAGTGTATGAGGAAGTCAAAGACTCTTTTAATCAAAACCCTAATGGACGGGATTTCTTATTTTTGACTCGTCAATGTTATGGTGGGATCATTAGATTTCGTAAGGCTGATGGTTTTATGAGTACGCCCTGTGGGGCTCATACTGCAATAGCAACAGATACATTTAAAAAACGAGTTAAAGACTGGCATAATAGGCTAAAAGGTGTTACATTTCAAAAACTTGACTATAAAGAAGCTTTTGATCTTGCCAAACCAGGAGATTTAATTTATTGTGATCCACCATACAGCCATAGCCAAAGCATTTTATATGGGGCTCAAGAATTTAAGCTTACAAAACTTTTTGAAAAAATTGAGGAAGTTACTTCTAAAGGAGTCAAAGTAGCTCTAAGCATTGATGGTAATAAAAAGTCAGGTAAATATTTGTGTGACTTACCAATACCTCAGGGCTTGTTTCAAGAGGAAATATTTATAAAATTAGGAAAATCTATGCTAAGGAGATTTCAATTAGAAGGAGAAAAAATGGAGTCAGAAGATGTTGCAGATAGACTACTCTTAAATTATACGCTCTGACCTTCATATGATCCAACTAACCCCCATCAATTCCGCATCGCCACAATAGGCTGAATCCTCGCCGCACGCAAGGCAGGAATCAACCCGGCAATCATCCCCATAATGATCAAAATGACAATAGCTATCAAAATGACAGGTAGTGGCACTTCTGGATTTCTGAAAAAGTCAGCCTCTACATCCTTCAATAAGTACATAATGCCCACCCCAGCCATCAAGCCTAGGTAGCCAGCCAATGCCGTAATCAAGATCGCTTCTTGTAAAATCATCCAAACTACCGAAGCAGGTGTAGCTCCCAAAGCTTTGCGAATACCGATTTCCTTGGTGCGGTCTTTTACAATAATGAGCATGATATTACCCACTCCAATCACTCCAGCAACGATACTTCCAATACCAACAAACCAAGTAAAAAACTTGATGATAAAAAACAGTTCCATGATACGCTCGAACTGCTTGACACGATTTCGGAAACGTAGGGCTTGAGCATCTTCGGGGGCAAATCGGTGTTTTTGTGCCAGATGCCCTCGCATTTGGTTTTCAATTTCTACAGCTTCTGCTGCACTAGCATCTCCAGTCATGACCATCAATTGATGCACCTCATCTCGTGTAGCATAAACCCGCTGTGCGGTGGTAATGGGCAAATAAATCAATTGCATTTCTCGATCTGAGCCCGTATCGCTAAAAACCCCCACCACCTGAAAATCAACTCCATTCACCTGAATATAAGCCCCAATAGGGTTCTCCTCCCCAAACAAAGCTTCTGCAACCAATTTCCCAATACAAGCAGTTTTCCTATATTCCAGAATATCTTTTTCGTTGATGAAGCGCCCCCGTTCAATTATACTATTTTCAAAAAGTACATGATCTGGATGCACAGAACGCAGATCAAAGTTGAAGCTTTTTTCCTGATAAGTAATAGTTTTTGTACCATTAATATAAAAACGCCCCGTCACATGATCTACACCTTCAATTTTAGTTCGCATATCCTCATAATCAGAATTATCAAACTCGATCTGTCGACCAGGTTGTAAGCCTTTATAAGCTTGGGTCGTTTGCCCCCGATACACCCAGATGCTATTCACCGCATCATCCCGAAACTCAAACTCTGCCCCATTTTGCAAGGCATTCCCCACCCCCAACAACAACACCAACATAAAAATCCCCCAAAACACCCCAAACATGGTCAGCCCAGTTCGTAGGGGATGTTTACGAATGGAAGTAGTAATTTCCTGAAGGCTATCGAAGTTGAGCATACTTGTAAGTTTTGGAGCAATAGGGATTATTTCAAAACCAAGCGTTCTAGTTCGTATTTTTCAATCAAATCCTCTCGAACTTGGGCAGCCCCCAACTGGCTAGCATCAACAAAGCCCTCTGTATTCATGACAATAGGCTCGGCAATCAAGTCTTCTAAGAAATAGCGATCCGAAGGACTCAGGTCATGTGCCTTGGCTTGGGGTAGGCAACTGGCAATTCGAAGGTTTGCCGTTCGGCCAATTCCCGTTTCAAACATTCCGCCGATCCAACAGGAAATGGCTTGTTGATGGCAACAAGCGATCATCTCCAAGCTCGTTTGCAGTCCTCCAACTCTTCCAGGTTTGAGGTTGAGCTCGTCCAAAAGTCCGACTTGTTGGTGCAGCTGCAAGCTGCCCATACTCTTTACCGACTCGTCTAGGCAACTAAAGAGTTGGGGAATGGCCTGTTTGCCCTTTAGGGCAATATCGGCACGGCTTGGAGGATGTGGTTGCTCGATCATACAATCCAAATCGGCAAACTCCGCCAAGCGCGAAAGGTCTTGCTCATAAAAGCTACCATTGGCATCAAAGCTCAGATAAAGTTCTGGCATCTGCGCTCGAATCCATCGAAAATCGCTGGGCTTGGAGTTGGGGTTGATCTTGAATTTCAGGCGGCGATAGCCTGTGGCTATCGCATTTTCAACCGCCTTTTCTAAATCAGCACGGCTATCCTGCAAGCCCAAGGAGATGCCTACGGGCACTTGCTCGACGCGCAAGCCCGACCAAGTAGTTAGAAGATCTTTGCCATTTTTGCGAAGCAACAAGTCGTTGAGTGCAAACTCGATAGCGGCTTTGGTAAACTGCCAGCCCCGAATCTTTTGCAGTGCCTCCAACAAGTCTTGATAGCTTGATGCCTTTTGAGCAACTGGCCAGATAAAGTCTTGAGTTAGACGCAAAGCTCCTTTCAAAAACTCGGATGAATAGAAGGGGTCGGGCCGGCAAGAGCATTCGCCATAGCCAAAGACCCCGTCTTGGTCGATCCACTTGATCAGCATGGCTCTGCGTGATTGGCGTAGGCCTATGGCCGACTTGAAGCTGCCCCTTTGGGGCAGGTCAATCACAATCAGCTCCAATTGCTTTAAAGAGATAGGGGTTTCCAGTATACTCGATTGCATGTTCTATTATTTTAGGCATCAAAGCTCAGCCCCAGCGCCTCTAAGACTTCATCGGCGGCAGGCTCTACGGTCGGAGCAAAAATATGGGTTAGTTTTCCCGATTCATCAAAGATATATTTCTGGAAATTCCACTGTACATTTGAATCTTCTAATCCGTTCAACTCTTTA
>CAZOLU010000181.1:0-7651 GCA_964580485.1 uncultured Saprospiraceae bacterium
CTTACGATAAATGGCATGTTTGGAAAGTGGTTTTTAAGCATCTAGAACGAATGCTTGAAAAGCACAGGAAATCGCCTCAGATACTTGAACGCTTGCAATTTTTCATTGAAGAGTTTGAAGCCTTTTATGCCCAAAATGACTACGAATCTGCAAATGCTCAACTAGCTTTTCTAATTGATTTCCTAGAGGAAATCGATAGTAAAAACAGCTTGTCAAAATCGCTAAGAAAACATGCTTCAGGGATCTTACAATATATCAAATCTAAATTGACTAATGGTTTGCTTGAAGGTATAAACTCAAAAATACAAGTCATCAAGCGCAAAGCAAGAGGATTTAGGTATACCGATAATTTCAAAAAACTTATTTTGTATGTATTTGGAACGATTCAACCAAGTAACTCCGTATAGAGCCATTATTTTTGACAAATTTAGGGTGCGGAATGTCGGGAAAATGTATGCATTGTGCATATATACAAAAATTGTATTAGAGGGAGAGCATTACCCTAAACAGAAAATTGAGCAAGAGTAGTTAGTATACTTTAGCTTCTGAATGCTTTATTTGACTTGGCTGAAGGGTGCTGTCATTATAATAAAAAACTAAAACTTCACCCGAATTTGAGCTTTGATTTCAGAGCGAGTATTTCCCTGAATTTCATTATTTCCAGAACTAATCACATCACGATCCGCAAAATAGGTTTGAGAGTAACGTAACCAGAAAGATACATTCCGATTGAATTTATAGCTCATGTTCAGATAAAAACGAGTCCCCCGCCCATAATAAGCTGGCACAGAGAAAACATATAGCATATCATTCTCATAGGCATAAATACGGGTATCATAGTCTTCGGTATCAAAAACGGCGATACGCATCTGTGCTTTGAAAGGCATAGCGGCAGGTGCCCACACGAGATCCTGATACATCATAAAGCCTCGGCTAGCTTCTTGGTCTTGAAAAAAGGAGACCTCTGCTCGGGTGCGAATTTCAAACTCATCGGTCATTCTATAACGGAGGTGAATTCGGGCATTTTGTCGTTTTCTAAAAATGAGATAGTCAATTGGGGTTTCATTGGCAGAGCGATTTCCTTGTTTTTCTTCAAAACGATACTGCACATAAATTCCCCAATCATAATTTGGACGATAATCCAAACGCATGAAATACTCATAGCCTTTGGAGGGGGCATCCACATTAGACCTCAACCAAGGAAAACGGAAAATATCAAAATAACCGCTAAAGGTCAGGCCCGACCCCAAAGCAGCATTTAAACCCAGATAAGTTCCAGTTTCATTATTAGGATTAGTCCCTTCTGCAAAAGCATTTCCTGTAAGGGTTTGATAGTTGCGCCCATAGTAACGGTGTAATAGAGCCATACTCACTCTTGGATCAAGAGCAGCTAGTAGGCCATTCATGGTAGCCAGACCACCATTATCACTTACGGCAGTTTCGCCAAAAAACTGTAAATTTCGATGCGCTAGGGCATAGTCTACACTAGCATTCAATAAAGACTGTCCATTAAAAATATACTGTTGGTAGAGGTCACCACGCCGTTGCAAGGAATCACTTAGGCGATTGTACACCAAGTTGGCTCCTACTCTCCAAGTATCACTACGATATTGTATATTTGCGCCTGTGGTAATTTTCCGAATTGAGTTTTTATCTTGCAGCTCATTATTGGTTCGATGAAAGCCAGTTTCCTGTAAAGAAGAAACCCGTTGTACATCCAAAAAAGCATCATCCAGAGTATCTGCTAAAGCTACATTCGCATCTCGAAAGCGATGTGAAGCAAAAACAGAAGCCTCCCATTTTTCACCCCCAAAGGTAGCCGCAGCACCTCGCATAAACAAAGCCTCATTGACCGAAGTATAGGGTCGAATGGTATTCGAAATTCGTTTGATGTTGAGGGTCGCTGCCCCTTTTCTAATTCCAAAACCTCCCCACATGGTTAGACCTTGACCAAAATACACCTGATAATCTCCAATAGCCACTGCTTTTACCCAATTGTTGAGATCTTTCACATAAAAATGAGCAGAGTAATAGTCGGGTAAGCGGATCGAATCGTTTTGACTAAATTGTGTAAGGAATTGCTCGCCTTGATCTTTTTCCAGCGTAAGTCCCAAACTCATTCGATCTTTGTAGGTCATGCGGTATCGGGCATAGATTTTATCTGGACTTCCTAGAAATTCTGGATCACTGAGAGAATCGTCTGCAATAAAGCCATCTGCATTTTCCAAGACTCGTTGATAACGCAAAAACACCTGATTTCGGCTATATTTAAAGGCTTTTTTCCAACTAAAAGCTTCCTGTGCCTTTGTGGCTTCCATACCGATATAAGGCAGAATTTTAAAAATAGTCGTTTTATCAAAAGCAGGAACCCCTTGCAACTCATAAGGTGAGTAGATTTGCCCCATACGGCGGCGATAATTGAGTAGAGCTTGAATCTGAAGATCAGAAAGCAAACCAAGGGCAGTTAGATCATCTCTTGTAGCCTGGTTAATATCTAGAGGGTTGCGACGATAGACCTCTAAATTTTCAAATTCTGTATCAAAATCAAACTCCTGAGCATCTGCATCTTCCACTAGATTTTCAATCAGAATTTGTGTTTCACTATCGGTATCTAAGCCATTGGTGGTAGTACTAGAGTCAATCTGTGCAGTCATTGGAGTGATCACCAGAATAGAAAACAACAACAGGTATAAACTTTTCATGCTTGTCTAATTTTAATAGTCTTCAGAGGATTCCGCCAATTATTCTATTTCAATTTCTTGAGGGCGGGTATCAATATCCGCTGGATTCAGCCCATAGCTCAAGCCAAAAGAGGGTGTAAAGCCCAATACCTGATGATAACTTGTGGCAATATCAATACACAGACTCTGCAAGTACAAGCCCAAACCAAAGCTCATCTGTGTAGCCTCTGCGGCTGCTTGTACGCCTACCCGAACCGACAAGGCATGGATGGGGCGATACTCTACTCCAAATTTCCCCATGAGTGGAAAATCGTAGATATCTTTTTCCAATTCTGCAATTAACAATACTTTTTCAGAAGGTTGGTAGGCTAAGCCTATATTCACCAAGGAAGGTAGACGATCTAAGCCCGCCACCTGTGCATGAATTGGGTTATAGGTATGTGCTGCAATAGAGAATTGCTCATTGAGCTTGGCTAAAAGCCCTATTTCAAAGGTAAAGGTACTCGCTGCACCATACTGTGGAATGCGGGTTCCTAGATAATCTAGTTGCACCCCAAGTGAAATATTTTGAGCCAACTTACGTGCGTAAGCCAGCCCAATTTTTTGCTCATTGTAGTTGTTGTAACCAAAGTAATTGACGGTCAGTCCAAAAGTACCTATTTTTTCATTCGGATAAGCTGCCGCAAAAAGGAAGGAGTTTAGCCCCTCGGCCAAGAAGCGGCGTTCACCATAAACCCCAAAGCTGAGTTCTTCTAAAAAGGCGAGTCCTGCCTGATTGACATAAGCAGCATTGATGTCGGTAAAGGTCAGGGCGGCATTCCCCATTGCTGCGCCCCTAGCTCCAGCATTTTGAGGTGTTCCATTTTGTGCAAGCAGTATTCCGGAAATCGCAACACATAGCACTAGACTGAGTAGAAACTGTTTCATTTGGTTGTTAATTTGAGCATAAATTTGTTCTTGCACTCAAATTAAGCAATTCCATTCGGTTCTACAAAAGGCTTTTTGCTTTCTTAAAGTTTATTTAATCTGTAATGTCTTGAATGAGGAGTTGAGTAGCTTGACATTAAACTACTCCTCTCCCCCATCTGTTGCAAATTTTCTAATCTCGCATAGCAGCCTCTAGCTTCTGCACCACCGCAGGAATAGCCGTTGCAGACTTCTGCTCTATCAAATTGGCCTTTGTTCCAAACTCAAAGTAATCTGGGGTATCATTACTGGCAAAGAAGTAAGTAGAAGCCAAACTTCCTTCAGAAAAATAAAGACTAAAAAACATAGAATTTGCCGAAACGATTTGTTGCTGAGCATTGAGAGTGAATATATGCCAAGCTCTTTTGCGAATTCTATCGTCTTTATGCTCATTTAAGGTACCTACATAAATCATTTCACCAGAAGATAGTTTAAACTTGACATAAAGATCGATGCTGTAATTGGTATTGGTTTCAAATCGATCTCCGCCTTTTATTGCATTTTCACGTTTGGCTTTTAAGGTCGTTCCCGTTCCAAAAACAGTAACTTCATGTCCATCCTCCAAGGTCTTAACGACAAGATCCTGTTTTCCCCAAAAAACATCCGGTAGGCGAATCCCCTTTAAATCCTTTTGATCGGTATAAGCCTCTATTGGTGAGGTGGGTGCAACGAAGGTTCGTAGTAAAGCAAAATTGCCCTTCACCTCTGGTAGAGCCTCAAGCACAGCATCCACAGAAGATTTGGAAAGGTCATTGTTTTCTTGATCAATTTCATAACGGCTGAAGGAAGCTGCTTTCTCTTCCTGAGTAGTAGTCTTCTCTTCTTGTTCTTGATCAGTATTGGTGTTAGCCTCCTCTGTTTGGGGCTGCATAGCCTTGTCTGTAGCTGGATTTTCAGTACTTTGATTGTTGCAGGCTGTAAAAAATACGAGTAGCATTAGAGCTAGAAGATAGTTTTTCATAAAAAATAATGACATTAGATAAATGAATTGAGGGGTTGCATCAGATTCAAAGTTAGGGAAATATCCAATAAAAAATAGCCTTCAATTCAAAAAAAGTTAGCATTATTTTTCATTGAACCCTAGCTCATCGGCCCCGTTTCATCTCTGAATTTCAAACCCAAGGCACAAAGGTCTAGAGCTGAGATTTTCTTCTTCTTTAATTTCAATAAAGAGAGTTTACCTTTGATAAGTTTTTGCCGACTTGCATGAAAATGGATGGCTGGACCACCCAAGACATGGGTATCTCTAATGGGAATGAGATGGGTAAAGATAAGGTCACCCTTTCGGCAATGCTTGCTCAAGCCCTCATCTATGCAATGATAGCTATTGTTCTGAGGGTCTAGCCAGTTTTCCAAATGCAAAGTGGCACTATAAGCATCAGGCAAGTCTTTTACACTGAAAATAGAATACAAACGATCTTGCTTCGCTTCTAAAAACTCCTCCTCCAAATCATTCAATTCGGTATCACTTTCATAAAAATCATCAAAAGGAGCATTCTTAAAATAGTCTGCTGCTGTGTAAAAATCCAGTGCATAGTTGAGTTCATCATCATGATCTAAGACAAACTTCCCATCTTTATACAATCCTAATTTTTCCGCAATTTTATACAACAGTTTACCAAAAGTAGGTAATTCCCATTCGGAAATCATATTATTAACACGAATACCAGCCTTACGAACTTGAGCATATTCTTCTAGGGTCATGTTTGAATTTTTTGAAGGAATAAATCTAATGCTTTTCTCTTGGCATCATCTAAAGGATAGGAGATATAACGTTGGTAGTAAGCCAAGACATCAAAACGCTGATGGGAAGATTGAAACAACTGCGCTACTTGTGGAATACGATCAACTCCCGTTTGCAAAGCTTGGTTGAAGCGTTTTAAAAAACTATCAGGTAGCGTCTTATTACTTACCCAAGCTGCAAAAACAAAGGGTAGCCCCGTGAGGTCTAGCCAAGCCTCGCCCAAATCATACACATAAGCAAACTGATTTTCTAGCCCCATCGTGCGATCTCCAATGACGAGCCCTGCTGTTTTGCCTTGAATTTGTTGAATATAACCTGGCGTGGCAGTGATGAGTTGAGGAGAGATTTGCCAATATTCTCTAAGCAAGAGCTTGGTCAGTGCTACCGAAGTACGAGAATGATAATCTAAATACAAGGTTTCCACTTCCTCCAAAGGGCAGTCTGCATAAATACAAACCGTTTTTACCGTACCTTCTGTACCTATACAAAAATTAGACACTACCTGAGCATTCGGAATCTGAGGGATAGCAGCTACGGGCACTAGCCCTAGATCCAGCTCTTGAGTAATGAGTTTTTGAGCCAGTACAGCAGGGATTTCCAAGCTCAACTCCAATTCTTGGTCTAATTCTTTGAGAAACATCCCATACAAAAAAGGTTTGGAATTGAGATAGGAAACTATTGCCACTTTAAACGGAGCAGTCATCAAAGGTCAAGGCTTTATAAAGGACGTAAGAACACGTTGAGTTCTGGCATTTCTGCGGCCACCTCTACCTTGCGGCTTCGATGTCCTGCTTTTGAAAATTCGAGGGTTTGCCCAGGTTGTACTTCAATTTTATAATGTCCATTAGAGCCAGTTTCGTCTTGGTGGTCATTTTCTAGAACTCGCACCAATGCCCCTTCTAGGGGTTGATCTTCACCTGCAACAACAATACCTGAAAGAATCATGCTACTAAGTTTTTAATGGTCTACAAACTATTTAAGGTTTTAATGTGGATCAATATCCCGAATTTCTAGGTGTGAGATATCGTCCTGCAATTTAAGCTGAAAAGCTGAACCATCAAAATGAAATTGGCAAAGACCTGTATTTCGATGCCGATATTGTGTCATATTAGAAATAGGCTGTTCTTGCAAAATCGTCATCAAAAAGGCGAGACTTCCCCCATGGGTACATACTAATATTTTTTCTTCAGTTCTTTGTTTGAGGTCATCCACAAAGCGTTTTAGGCGCGCTACCATTTCAGCAGCACTTTCTCCAGCCTCTATTTTTGCATGATAATTTCCCGCCCCCCAAGCCGAGCGCACACGCTTGTACTCGGCATGCATACTTTCTGTAGATTCCATCCCCTCAAAGACCCCCCAACTGATTTCATCTAGTTCTGGCATTGCAATATGAGGAATCCCTTGCTGAAGGAAAGGTGCTACGGTTTGAATACTTCGCTGAAGGCTCGAGGTGTAAACCAACTGAAAAGGTTCGCCCTCATAATGCTCGAAAAAAGCTTGCCCTTGAGCTTGCCCCAAGGGGTCTAAGGAGGAATCGATCCCCTTACCTTGCACACGCTTTTGCAAGTTGTAAAGAGTTCGGCCATGCCTTAATAAATAGATGTCTTTTTTCATCTAAACCTTGGTTTTATCAATTACTGGTAATTCCAAAAAGCCTTGCTTTGGCTTTTTAGGCTCAGCACTAAAATCGTAGTCCATATAGTCCTGCATTACGCCATAAAGCGTATCTCGCTCGATAGGATGTCGCCCAACAGCCTTAATCATATTGACCAGTTGTTCGGTACTCAAAGAGGGATTTTGCTCCTCTGATCCTGCCATTGAGTAAATCTTGGTGGTATCGTCAATCGTACCATCCAAATCATCTACGCCAAAAGCCAGTGAAAGTTGGGCGATAGTTCGTCCAATCATAGGCCAATAAGCCTTCACATGATCAAAATTATCTAGATATATCCGACCAATAGCATAGTTGCGCAAATCCTCTACGGCACTCGACTCTGGCAAGTGTGACATTTCATTATTCTGGTTTCTAAATTTCAGTGGGATAAAGGTTTGAAAACCTCCTGTTTTATCTTGCAAACTTCTCAATTTAGACATATGATCTACCCGGTGCTTGTACTCCTCAATATGACCATAAAGCATCGTTGCATTAGAACGCATCCCCAACTCATGCCAAATTTCATGAATGCGCAACCACTGCTCCCCCGTACACTTACCACCTGCAATCTGATCCCGAATTTCAGGGTGAAAAATTTCTGCCCCC
>CAZOLU010000182.1:0-5844 GCA_964580485.1 uncultured Saprospiraceae bacterium
ATCCAGTAACAGGATCAATACTAGCGGTTCCTGTACCAGGAGTTACCGACCAAGTTACAGAGGAATTCGTCGCATTTACAGGCAATACCGTTTCTTCCATTTGTAGGGTATTGCCAGAAACTACACTAGTAGCCCCTGCAAAACCTTGCACCGTAATTGAAGAAACAGATACAACGCTGGAAATCACATTAATGGTGGTACAACCTTGTGTAGCCGAAGCATCATTGGCTGTAGCACAAACGGTAACCGTTCCGGGTGTTCCTCCCGTGAGTAATCCAGTAACAGGATCAATACTAGCGGTTCCTGTACCAGGAGTTACCGACCAAGTCACAGATTGATTAGTAGCATTCGCTGGTGTAATAGTTGCTTCCATTTGTAGGGTATTGCCAGCTACTACTGAAGTAGCTCCTGCTACACCAGATACGGTAACATTCGTAACCAAAACAATATTGGTATTGATGGTAATAGTCGTACAACCTTGCGTAGCTGAAGCATCGTTAGCCGTAGCACAAACCGTTACGGTTCCTACTCCTGTGGCAGTTAATAAACCAGTAACAGGATCAATAGTAGCCGATCCCGTCCCCCCAGTTATGGACCAAGTCACAGAGGAGTTTGTGGGGTTGGCAGGTGTTAGAATCGCCTCCATTTGTAAGTTACTACCATTGGTTACAGAGCTTACCCCACCTTGCCCTTGTACTACAATATTAGAAACCAAGATAGGATCTACCGTAATCGTGATACAGTCTTGCGTAGCTGAAGCATCATTGGCTGTAGCACAAACCGTTACCGTTCCTACTCCTGTGGCAGTTAGTAGCCCCGTAGTAGGATTGATGGTAGCAGTCCCCGTACCAGGTGTTACCGACCAAGTAACCGAAGGGTTAGAAGCATTTGCAGGAAGTACTGCAGCTTGCATTTGAAGCGTATTGCCATTGACTACGGAAGTAGTACCTGCTGCACCTGAAACCACAATACTACTCACCAAAATAGGATCTACCGTAATGGTGATACAATCTTGCGTAGCCGAAGCATCATTGGCCGTAGCACAAACGGTCACCGTTCCAGGGTTTACTCCCGTTAATAGTCCAGTAGTAGGATTGATGGTGGCGGTTCCCGAACCAGGCGTTACCGACCAAGTTACGGAAGGGTTGGATGCATTAGAAGGTAGCACCGTGGCAATCATTTGTAGAGTATTGCCTGATAACACATTAGTACTCCCACTTTGGGTAGCAACTGTTACCGTATTTACCAAGATAGGATCTACCGTAATGGTCACACAGGTTTGTGTAGCCGAAGCATCATTGGCCGTAGCACAAACCGTCACCGTTCCTGGATTCCCTCCAGTGAGCACCCCCGTGGTAGGGTTGATGGTGGCAGATCCCGTTCCGCTACTAACCGACCAAGCAATAGAAGGGTTAGAAGCATTGTTGGGAAGCACCGTGGCCTCCATCTGCAGTGTATTCCCTGAAAGCACATTGGTAGCTCCTCCAAAACCTTGCACCGCAATATTATTTACTAAAATAGGATCAATAGTAATCGTAGTACAGCCTTGGGTAGCCGAAGCATCATTAGCCGTAGCACAAACCGTCACCGTTCCAGGCGTACCGCCAGTAAGAACTCCAGTAGAGGGGTTGATATTTGCAGAACCAGTACCATTTGAGACAGACCAAGTAACAGAGCCATCAGAAGCATTGCTAGGTAAGACAGTAGCTTCCATTTGTAGGGTACTCCCTGACAGTACATTAGTAGCTCCTGCAAAACCCTGTACACTAATATTATTCACTAAGATAGGATCTACGGTAATGGTAATACAATCCTGTACCCCAGACCCATCATTGGCTGTAGCACAAACCGTCACCGTTCCCGGATTGCCACCAGTCAGTAGTCCAGTATTGGGATCAATAAAAGCTGTTCCTGTTCCATTAATCACCCCCCAGGTTACACTAGAGTTGGAAGCATTGGAAGGTAAAACCGTTTCTTCCATCTGCAAGGTTCCCCCAGAGATGACGCTTGTCGCCCCAGCAGCTCCTTGTATACTTATATTGGTGACAACAATAAGCTGTCCTGAGATAACCACATCCTCAAAACCAGAAATCCCAGATCCATCGTTGGCCGTGGCAAAAACCCGAACCGTACCGTTGCTTACTGCGGTTAATAGGCCTGTACTTTGATCGACTACCCCAATATTATGGTTATCTACCGACCATGATTTGCTTGTATCATTGGCATTGGAAGGAGTGGTGGTTGCTAACATCTGTAGGGTTCCTCCAGGCGAGGAGATGGTATTGACGTTATTCAAACCATATACATCAATATTAGAGACCAGAACGACTCCCTGATCTCCTGCCAAAATTGGAGTTTCGGGCGTTTGCTCCCAACCAAAATCTTTAATTGTCATTTGATTGGCCGTGGTGGGCACATCTACTCTCATCCAAGCATAATGTCTAGTTCCAGTAGAAGCAAAAGTCATTCTAAAACCAATATATACATCATTGGTAGGTGAAACGACCCATGGGAAAAGATTATTAACACAGGCCTGACAATTTATAGATTGCCCTGTAAGATACGTACCTGAGCTGGGGCCAATCTGCTCCCCTAAAGCTAGTTTATCAATAGCTCCAGGCCCCCCAAATTGTAGCATTTGTAGTGAGTTAGTTCCCCCTATGGAAAGGAGTGGCGTAAAAATGATTACCCCCCCAGAAAAACCAGCGGGGATATAAATATCATCTGTTCCATCACTATTGAGATCAAAAGAGGCACTTTGTCCTGGTACAGACAAGGTTTGGTCGAGTACATCTACATATACTACCTGAGCCTGAGATGAGGGCACCAGACTGTGTAGCAATAATAGAATACTAAAAAAGTGTAAGATTTTTTTCATAAGATCGAGTATTTTATCGGTCAGAGGATTACAGTTTTGAAGCTTGAATTAGAACGAATAGGATAGCATCTAATATGTTTAATGCTCTAGGTCTTTATTAACAATAATAATATATTTTAAGGAAAATCTAAGTCTTTGATTCTTATTTTTTTAGATTTGTTATCATCTATTAATAAATTACTTCAACCCAATAACTTTGAAGTCTGTACGTCGATTTTCGGCATGCATGGCAGCACTACAGGGCACCCCATCCTTACATTTATTGAGTAAAACGGTTTCTCCATAACCTTTGTACTTGAGTCGATATTTGTTGACCCCCTGTGAAACTAGATAGTCATAAACCGCTTTGGCACGTTTTTCCGAAAGTTCTAGGTTTTTGGCAGCAGAGCCTCTGGAGTCGGTATGTGAACGAATTTCGACACTAATTGTATTTTCTTTTAAGATTTTAACAATTTCATTGAGGCCTCTCATATCCCGTTTATCGAGCTGCGCGCTATTGGTAGCATAGTTGATGTTATCCACTTTGATAATGTCGCCTACTTTAAATCCAGTTTGCCCAATTACTCTAAACTCTGTTCTACGATTTACCGCATGTTCTGCTTTACTACAACGCACCCCATCTTTACAATGATTGAGGATTTTACTTTCACCATAGCCTTTGGCTTGTAGCCGATTGGCGCTAATGCCCCGAGAGATTAGATAACTTCTAACGGCCTCTGCACGGCGTTTGGATAAAGAAAGATTGTAAGAAGCCGAACCGTTGGCATCGGTATGCGAGCCAATTTCGATAACTACATGCTTGTGCTCATTAAGAACATCAATCAACTGTTTAAGCCCTGGGGAGGATTTATCTACGGCAGATTTGTTGTGCTCGTAATAAATGTTTGCTACTTCTATAACGTCTCCGATGGCATAATGTGACTTGCGCACAGGCTTTTTTGTATAATTTTGTTGGGGACTGGGCTGAGGAGGAGGAAGAGGCTGTGGGCTAGGATTTGTACGATTATTGTATTGACTAGCATTGTGATTGCCCCCCGAATTGCCCTCAGTAAGTTCCTTGATGGCGAGTTCGGGCATATGTTCTTGAATAAACTGGCCCGCCTCTGTAATTCGCCCAATGATGATAAACTCTAGGCGTTGATTTTCTCGATGCTCTTGATCTGAGCAAGTAACGCCATCTTTACATTTATTAAGGGGATATTTTTCGCCAAAGCCTTGATATTTGATATGTTTGGCGGAGATACCTTTTTGAATGAGGTACTGCGCCGCCGCTTTAGCGCGGCGTTCGGAGAGCTGGAGATTGCTTTGTGCAGAGCCACGGGCATCGGTATGGCTGTATATTTGTACCACTAGCTCTGGATTTGCTTTCAAGGCTTTGATGAGGTCCTCTAGCGCTTTGTGTTCACCAGGCTTCAGCACAGTTTGGTTGGCGGCGAAAGCCTCCTGCACCACAATTTTTTGGCCTGCTGCCAGTTCAGGCTTTGGGGGCTTGGGCCAAGCCCGCATTTGCTTGACCATATAAATATCTTCATTGCCCCGCCCTGAAGGGCGGTTTGAGCTAAAAAACCCATAGTTGTATTGCCCATCAAAACAAAAATACATATCATCATAGGCACTATTCACAGGCTTTCCTAAATTCAGTACATAGCCCCAATCCAAGCCATTGGGCATACGCTCTGCCGTAAATACATCCATCCCCCCAAAACCATGATGCCAATCGGAGGAAAAAAATAAACGACCAAAACCATCTACAAAAGGAGTCATTTCATTACCTGGCGTATTGATTTTATCCCCTAGGTTTTTAGGTTTGGTCCAGCCACTTTGTGTGCGATATGACACATACAAATCATAGCCCCCATACCCCCCCGGGCGATTAGAAGTAAAATACACCGCACTGCCATCTGCTGCCAGAGAGGGCTGTCCAGTAGAGTAAGGTTTCTCTGCATCTACCCCAGCATTAAAAGAAAAAAACGTCTCACTACTATGATCCCATTCTTTAAATGATTTTGTCTTATAAAAATACAAATCCATCATCAGACCACTCCCTTCAATATGCCGGATGCCATCCATAAAGTTATTAGAAGTGATGGCTACCCAGTCTTTATTTTTCGTGTAGCTCATAGGAGCATCGTTAATATCCCTACCTACATAATGTCTCAAGGGCTTTAATCCTTTTACCTCTCCAGTTTTACGATCAACCTCAGCAGTATAATGTTGATTAAATGCATCATTGGTCCAAGTCACTTTTCCATCTTTTTCCACCGCAACAGACCTGGAAGAAGCAAAAATGAGTTGTTCATCCAACATAATCGGGGCAAAATCTGAGTTTTTGGTATTGAGATCCCCCATACTTTTCAACTCAAATAGGTTGGGAATCATAGCTTGACTTTCTACAAAGTCACAAGATTTAATAAAATGCTCTGCTTTTTTATCATCGAACTTGCGATATTGTTCTAGCCATTGTTTGGCCTCTTTTATTTTATCATTCGATTTAAGCACCTGAGCATATTCAAAGGCATACTCTTGTGTAGCATTGTATTTGATGGCTTCTGCATACCATTGTTCAGCTTTTGGGAGATTGTTAGTCATCTCATAAGACCTTGAAAGTCGAACAATAGCCTTGGGTTGCTTGGGGTCTACTTTTAATGCTTTTTCATAAGCAATGATAGCCTCTTTAAACAAATGCTGACTATAATAAGCATCTGCTCTTTCAAATAACTCGCGTTGGGCTTGGAGGGAGGATGGGGCAGCAGTAAGGAACAGGAGGATACTTAAAATGAAATGCGACAGTTGCTGCATAATCTAAGTCTGTTTTTGTTTGGATGATAGTTGTTAATTACATCTTGGTTTTAGTGTAGGTCTAAATTTATATCTACTTGTTAAATTTCAGACCTAATCTTATTGAGGTATCAAAAATACTAAAATTCATTCAGGATTGTATCTATATAATCGGGAGAATCCGATTT
>CAZOLU010000182.1:5854-7518 GCA_964580485.1 uncultured Saprospiraceae bacterium
CTCTTTATGCAGTTGTTCCCTATAAAAAATACCTTGCGAATAGTATCACAAGGTATTTTCTTTGAGCCTCTGAGATCTACTATCAGCTTGGGAGTAGCTATACATTTCAGTTTACATTTGTATAAATTACTCGATGCTGAACATCTAGATTTTCAACTATAGTTTATTGCCCCTCAAAATAAGCTTTATACTCTTCGCCTGTGGGGAAACTAACGAGTTCTTTTACTTTCAGAGGATCTTTTTTTCCATCAAACATATAAGCCTCTGCATCCATACCGGCTACATTGTTCTTCAACTTAAAAACCGTTCCATCCTCCTTTTTGAAATGTACGCTTGCTAGATTACTGTTCAAGACTTTTAAGCCTTTAGATTCTGCAAAATCAGAAGCTCCCATTTGGTAAAACCCTATATCCGAACCTACTTCAGCTAGAGCCTCTTTCCCATGCTCTTTCACAAATGCTTCTTTGGCTTTATCAAAAGCTGCTGAACTAGGGTTCAAAAACAAGAGGCAAGCTTCCTTTACCTCAAAAACATTAGGATCTGATTTTTCTTCCTGCTTAGGCTTTTCCGTATTCTTTTTTTCTTCAGCACTAATCTTATCATCATCAGCTTGCTTAGGTTCTGTTGGAGTGTTACATGCGGTTAAGAGTATAAATAAACAGCCTACCAAATAAGGTATAATTTTCATAGTTTTGATTTATAATTTCATAAGATCACAGCAATCATATCACTGCATGACTACTCAAGGGCTTTTAGTAAAAAACGGTCTGAATTAAAGGTGTAGCCTTATCTCCCAAATATTTGAGATCAGCAGCTTGTACATATTTTTTAAGCGTTTGCTTATCCTTTGATTTTAATTTTTCGGCTTTGGTCATTTTAAAGCCTACATTTTTAGCCTTACGCAACTGCGGTTCAAAAAATAGATGCTTGCCACTAATTTCGAGGATAGCAGTAAAAGGCGTACTACCATCTAGTGGGATGATCTCTAATACCGCCTCTTCTTCATCTTCCTCCTCTATACGATAGATTGCTCGCAAAGCTCGTTCTTCAATAGGGTTGAGCAATAGCAATCCCTGAGCGGTAAAAACTAGAGCAGTATCTTCAATCTGTTGCAATAAAGCTTGAGCCACCTCTTTGGGTAAGTCGTCAGATAACTTATTTTTGTAAGGATCAAATTTTCCATAAATCCCAAAATAAGGTTTTAAAAGCGGAGAGGCTGCATTTTGCGCCAAAGCCTCGGCATATTTTTGAGTAAGCTGTGCCTCAATTTGCCCCAATTGTTTGGCAAAATGCTCGTACAAATAGGCTTTAGCCTTGGGATGTTTGAGCTTTTGTGCTTGGCGTAATGCTTTATAGGCAGTTTTGAGATCTCCGGTTCGATGGGCAGTTAGTCCTAAACCATAGTAGCCCTCCTTAGCCATGAAGTCTGTTTTCGATAAAGCCTCATAAATCGCTTGGGCTTGTTCGTAGCGTTCTGCCTCAAGCAGGATTTCAGCATGCCGTGCCTGGATGGGCAATTTGCTTTCACCTGTTAGTAAAGTTTCAGCCTTTTGCAAATCGGCTAAGGCCCCTTCTACATCATTCATACCAAGCTTGGCTTCTGCTCGCTGCACAAAGATCTCCTCATCCTTAGAATCATGCTTGGCCATCTCCTCAAATACAGC
>CAZOLU010000183.1:0-7431 GCA_964580485.1 uncultured Saprospiraceae bacterium
CTCTATGCCGATCAGTTTAAAGAGGACCGAAAAGAGATGATGGAGCGAGCTTTTGCGCAGAATGTACAGAAACTTTTTTTGCCCAATATTGATCTGGAATCCATAGATGGCATGTTGGCTTTGGAGCAGGAATACCCTCATCAATGTTATGCTATGATGGGCTTGCATCCTTGTTCGGTTGGGGCTGATTATGTGGAGGTTTTGGATAAAATGCGAGCTTGGTTGGATCAACGCCCTTTTGTAGCAGTAGGGGAGATTGGGTTGGATTATTATTGGTCGATGGAGTTTGTGAAAGAGCAAAAAGATGCTTTTCGGCAGCAGTGTAGATGGGCGATTGAGCTAGATGTGCCTATTGTGATTCATGCTCGTGATTCTTTGGATGATTTGATTCAGATCGTAGGAGAGGAGAAAAAAGATGATCGTTTGCGTGGTATTTTTCATTGTTTTGGCGGAAGTTTTGAGCAGGCGCAGCAAATTATGGATCTAGGGTTCTGGATGGGCTTGGGAGGAGTGCTGACCTTCAAAAAAGCGAATTTAGGCGCAGTGGTAAAGGATATTCCTTTGGAGTCCTTGGTTTTGGAAACCGATGCCCCCTATCTCGCGCCTAGTCCGTATCGGGGCAAGCGCAATGAAAGTGCCTATGTGGCTTTGGTGGCAGAGAAGCTAGCGGAGGTCAAGGGGCTTAGCGTAGATGAGGTGGCGAAGGTAACGACGGCGAATGCGTTGGAGATTTTTGGGGTGGATTAATTGGTTGATGGAATACATTCTATTGTTCTAGGGTTTAAACCCTCACACATTTTCTTTTTCGGTTTAGCCCTGGGACCAAAATATCACAAACCAAGAGCCATAAATCCGCCATCTACAGGTATACAAGCTCCAGTGATATAGGAGGCGGCGGGCATACATAAAAATGCGGCAAGTCGGGCTACTTCTTCGGGTTCACCAACTCTTTGCAGCGGTGTACGCTCCAAAATACGATCACGTTTAGCCTCATCTTTTAAGACCTCTTTTGCTAAGGGCGTTGCCGTATACCAAGGCAGCACGGCATTGACCCGAATATTATCAGGGCCCCATTCTACTGCGAGGAATCGAGTGAGTTGATCTACTGCGGCTTTGCTCATGGCATAGGCTGCGGTGGAGGTGCGGATGCTTCGGGCTGCGGCCACAGAGCTGATGTTGACAATAGCGCCATTTTTAGCGGTTTTTAGCCAGTGGTAGCAGGCGCGGGAGAGCTCCCAGACCGAGTCGAGGTTCACTTGCATCAGACGTTGATAATCTTCGCTTTCAAAGGCAAGGGTATTTTTACGAATATTGATGCCTGCATTATTGATGAGCAGGTCGAGTGCATCCCATTCTCGAGCGATGGCATGGATGAGCTTTTCACGCCCCTCTGCTGTTCCAACATCTGCGGCACAGCCCGAAATCGGGCGGCCTTTACTCCGAAACTCTTCTAACATGTCCTGAACATCAGCTTCTGTACGAGCGGTTACCCAGAGCTCGGCTCCTAGGTCGAGAAGTTCTTCGGTGATGGCTCTTCCAATACCTTTGGTTGCTCCTGTAACCAGTGCTTTTTTATGGTTTAGATTCCAATTCATAGAGTTATCGTACTACGGTTACTTTCAACATATTGGTTTTTTTGCGCTCATGCAGTGGCATCGAGGCTGTGTTGATGATCACATCCCCTATTTCGAGCAAGCCTTTTTCTTTCAGAATTTCTACCACATCATAAATGGTATCGTCTGTACTTGTAAATTTATCGTAGTAGTAGGAACGAATACCCCAAACTAGGTTTAGCGTTTTGAGGAGGTGCTCATCAGAGGAGAAGATGATAATATCGGATTTTGGACGATAGCTAGATACCATAAAGCCTGTATAGCCCGATTTGGTCATTCCAATAATCATTTTGGCATTAACCTGGCGAGCAATACGGCAGGAGTTGTAGCAGATGGCATCGGAAAGAAAAGATTCGGAGGATTCAGAGGGGGTGAGTCCTCGATTGTAGACGGCGGGCATTTGTTCGGCCTGCTCGATAATGCGGTTCATGGCTTTGACTACTTTGATGGGGTGGTCGCCCATGGCGGTTTCTCCACTCAGCATCACCGTGTCGGCTCCATCAATCACAGCATTCGCTACATCAATGATTTCGGCACGGGTAGGGCTGGGGTTTTTGATCATAGAATCCATCATTTGTGTAGCTACAATAACGGGTCTTGCCTTTTCGATGCATTTCTCAATGATCATTTTTTGTAGCATGGGTAGGCGTTCCATTGGAACTTCAATCCCCAAATCCCCACGGGCTACCATAATGCCATCGGTAGATTCAATGATTGCATCAATATGTGTAATAGCTTCAGGCTTTTCGATTTTGGCGATGATGCGTGCGGGGTGGCCTGCGGCTTTGATGCGTTTGCGGAGGTAGTGAATATCATCTGCAGAGCGCACAAAGGAGAGTGCAATCCAATTGAAGGGGAGGGTCAGTATAAAGTCTAGGTCTTTTTCATCTTTTTCGGTGAGGGAAGGAAGAGAGATGGCTGTATCTGGGAGGTTGACTCCCTTTCTAGAGGCAAGGTAGTTGCCGTATAGTACTTCAAGTTGTACTTCATCTACTCCATTGCTAGCCTTGACCAAGAGCTCCACCTTACCATCATCAACCAAGACTTTTTCACCTACTTTAACATCCTGAGCAAAGTTGGTATAACTCATATAGATCTTTTCCTTATTGCCAATACATTCCTCATTGGTGAAGGTAAGGATATCGCCCTTTTTGATCGGGATTTTCCCATTTTCCATTTCTCCTACCCGAAGTTTTGGACCTTGTAGATCTGCGAGGATGCTTACGTTGGTTTGATATTTTTTGTTAATATACTGGACAAAATCAAAGACTTTTTGATGATCTTCATGTTTACCATGTGAGAAGTTGAGGCGAAAAGCATCTACTCCAGCTTTTACAAGTCCCAATAAGGTGTTGTAATCGTTGGAGGCAGGACCTATGGTTGCTAGGATTTTGGTTTTTTGAAACTTGCTGATTTCCATACTTGCTGTTGATTGTTTTGATCTGCTTGAATCTGGGATTTGATGATATATAATGAAGTTGTTAAAAAACTATCCTTTAGATGAAATTTTGCTATTTTCAAGACTAAATACAATTTTTAAACAACTTCAATTGTAGATTTGTAATCCTTAGTGCTAGGGTCAATTCTACTTATATGCTAAGGTTCAAAATCTTAATAACTCAATATAGTAATAATTTCAGACATCATATCCTCTCTGTGGAGAATATCATCTTGCAGAGTATTGCTTCAATCTGCTTATCCGTTGAATCATTGATGATTATAGTATAAATACTGCATCTATGCAAAAAAATAAAAAGGTGTTGGTTACAGGCGCTACGGGTTTTGTAGGAGCCTATCTACTCAAACTACTTCTGGAAAAGGGCCATCAGGTTAGAGCTTTAAGGCGGAAACAGAGTGCTTTAGACCTTTTGGGAACGAGTGCAGGGGAAGTAGAATGGGTAGAAGGTGATCTACTGGATCTTCCTTTTTTGGAGGAGGTTATACAAGGCGTAGATCAGGTTTATCATGCAGCAGCTATGGTTTCTTTTGATGCTAAGGATGTGCAACAAATGATGGCGGTGAATGTACAAGGAACTGCTAATTTGGTTAATACTGCATTGTTTTTCAATATTGAAAAGTTTTTGCACGTGAGTAGTATTGCAGCATTAGGGCGAAAGAAAAATCAAAAGAAAATTGATGAAAACGCCCAGTGGGAAAATAACAGCATCAACTCCAATTATGCCATTAGTAAATTTAAGGCTGAATGTGAAGTCTGGAGAGGGATTCAAGAAGGACTCAATGCGGTAATCATCAACCCTTCTGTAATTTTAGGCGCTGGTTTTTGGCATAGTGGCACCGCTCGAATGTTTTTGCGTGTGGATAAAGGCCTGCGTTTTTATCCAAGTGGTACTACTGGCTTTGTTGATGTACGAGATGTGGCAAAGGCGGCAGTAGTCCTCATGGAGTCGGAGATTGCAGGTGAGCGCTTTATCCTCAATGCCGAAAATTATTCCTACCAACGCCTTTTTACCGAAATGGCAGAAGCTCTAGGAAAACGGGTACCTCGCTGGAAAATGCCTCATTGGGGAGTAGAGCTGATGTGGCGTGCAGATCTGATTCGATCCAACTTTTTGGGAGTCAAGCCTTTAATCACTAAGGCTTTAGCTAGGAATCTTGAGTCGCATTATGAGTATAGTGCTGCCAAATTAACAGATCGCCTAGATTATCAATTTATCCCTATTCAACAAACGGTAAAAGAAACCGCAAGCCTATTCAAACAATCAAAAAAACAAAATCGAGGATTTGCAGTGTTGAAATTATAAAATAGCGAATTTCGATGCTTTCAATAATTTTTGAAAATACAAAAAGAAGGACGTATATTTGTACAAACAATAAAATACTATGGAATTAGACGAAGCTAAAGCAAAGTTTATACAAGCTTGGGGAGCCTTTGGTTCAAATTGGGGAATTAACAGAACCATGGCGCAGGTGCATGCCTTATTGTTAGTTTCTACGGATGCTCTTTGTGCAGATGATATTATGCAGCGACTCCAGATTTCTAGGGGAAATGCCAACATGAATATCCGAGCACTAATCGACTGGGGGTTAGTTTACAAAGAATTGAAACCAGGAGAACGGCGGGAGTATTTTATTGCAGAAAAAGATATGTGGACGGTAGTTCGCCAAATTATTATCCATCGTAAAAAGAAAGAGTTGGAGCCTGCACTGAAAATCTTAGAAGAAGTTCAGGAAGTAGAAGGAGAGGGGGAAGAACGAGAAGAATTTGTAAAAATGATCAAAGATATTGAGCTCTTCTCTCGAAAAGCGGACTCCTTGCTCGATAAACTCATCAAAGCCGATGCCGCTTGGCTTATTGGTACGCTTATGAAGATGATCTAATATATCCTAGTTCGGCCCTAAATTGGAACCTGTGCTACCCTTAAAAGACATCCAAATTCTTGATTTTACTCGGCTTTTGCCAGGCCCCCTTGCTACACAACTATTACGCAAGCGAGGAGCAGCGGTTATTAAAGTCGAGCGCCCCAGCAGTCCCGATTATGTCAAGCAACAGCCCCCCTTTGTAGATGGAGTTTCTACACTCTACCAAGAGCTGAATCAAGGTAAAACCGAATTGGTCATTGATTGGACTAGCGCAGAAGGCTATGCTAAAATCTTAAAGCTTATTCAGGAGTCAGATGTACTCATCGAGCAATTTCGCCCAGGAGTGATGACGCATTGGAATCTGGATTATGCGACCTTAAAAAAGATCAATCCTCAGCTTTGCTACCTCTCTCTTACGGGTTATGGACAGGAAGGTCCTCATTCTAGAGATGCGGGGCATGATCTCAACTATTTGGCGCGTTCAGGAGCTTTGGACCTGTTGAGAGATGCGTCAGGAAAACCGATTATTCCAGGATTTCAGATAGCAGATATTGCAGGTGGGAGCTATCGCTTGGAAACGGCTGTGATGGCGGCTTTGCTCGATCGTGCTAGGGTAGGGGAGGGGAATTATACCGATCTTTCAATGACAGAAGGGCTGCGCCCGCTGCTTACTTTTCCTCTCTCACAACTTAAAGGCGGCTGGAATCCCAAAGAGCTCCGTATTTTAAGTGGAGGTTTAGTCAACTATAATGTGTATGCAACTCAAGACAACAAGTGGGTGGCGCTAGGGGCTTTGGAGCTCAAGTTTTGGAATGCTTTCTGCATGGCTGCCGAGCGTACTGATTGGCAACGCTCCAATTTGATGGAGTTGTCTGTTTACCAATTCCCTAAAATTGAATTAGAGTCCTTCTTTAAGACGCGTAGCCGAGATGCTTGGGCACTTTGGGCTGCCAGCTATGACTTTTGTTTGAGTCCTGTGCTTGAACTAGAGGAATGTCTTTAGATGTTCCTAGCCCTCTCTGCTTCCTTATATTTCCTTTCAGTTTAATTGTCGATCCTAAAATCACCAAATCTTTTCCCCTCTTACAAATTCTTTTTATCTTAGCTAAGTCTATCAACTTTAATGCAGCTTGGAGATCATCCATAGTGTATCATTGTTGAAGGATATTCTAAAATACATATTTCTTTCATTCAAGTCTTGGTTCCTAAGATTTCAAACCAGGCTTTCCAAAATTCATAGACTATGCAGAACAATTATCTAGCAAGAAAAACCCGCCAATTTAAAGGCTTATGCAAAAAGATTGGCAAGCGCTGGGATAGCTTTTCTAGCCAAGAGCGTGAAAATTTACTCGGGCGTTTTCACCGCCTTTACCGCAACCTCCAAACGGCTTTTGCTCGGCCTCAACTGCGTAAGATGATGGGCGCTGCGGCTTTGGTGTTGATGAGTACTGGAGGGGTGCAGGCGCAGCAGTTTGTTGGCCCCACAATCAACCCCTTCGGATTGGATTCTACTGTTCAAATGGCATCTACTCCAAGTCTAGTTGATATAGATGATGATGGGGATTTAGATCTATTCTCGGGCAGTAGATTTATTTCTGGAGGAACACCATCATTGTATTTTCACTTCTTTGAAAATAGTGGAAGTACTACAAATCCTGTTTTTGAAGCGTCAGTAATCGATACTTTTGGAATAACTGCCCCGAACTACTCTCTGCTAACAAAACCTCTATTTATTGATATAGATGGAGATGGAGACTTGGATTTAATACTTGGAGGAACCATGGGATATGGAGATTTTGTATTCTATGAAAATATAGGATCAGCAACTAATCCTTTATTTAATAGTCCTGTTGTTGATACTTTTGGTTTAAATCAACCTACCGATGGTCCCTACGTGTACACTGTTAATCCTACCGCAGGAGATATAGATGGAGATGGCGACTTAGATTTGCTTGTAGGGTCGACTTATGGGAACTATTATTTTTATGAGAATGTTGGCAGTAGCACTAACCCAAGTTTTGCGGCTCCTGTTCTTGATACTTTCGGCATGAGTAGTGGTTCTAATGCATTGGGTAATCCTGAATTTGTAGATATAGATAATGATGGAGACTTAGATGTGATTACGGGTTTAACATATGGAGGATTTGAATTTTTAGAGAATACAGGATCTACAACAAGTCCATCTTTTTCAACTCCAGTTTTGGATACTTTTGGATTATCTGACATCGGTTTTTCTGCTTCACCAGCTTTTGGAGACTTGGATAATGACGGAGACCTTGATTTGCTATCTGGAATTCGATCAGGAAATGGCTCGTTTCCCCTTGTAGGTTTTTACTATTTTGAAAATCGCCAAATAGTAGCTGCAAATGAGCATATTGAAGAAATTAGCTTATTTTTCTACCCGAATCCAGTATCTGCTCAGCTGACCATAGAATTGGGTGAGCAAGCCAACTACCAGATTCTGATAACAGATATTTCTGGGCGTGAAGTCTACAAC
>CAZOLU010000184.1:0-7416 GCA_964580485.1 uncultured Saprospiraceae bacterium
GGTCAATAACTACATCTCCATCTTGAATCGCCACAACCTTACCCGCTACAATCTCATATTCTTTGATAGAGCTCAAGGTTTCATCATACCACTGAAAGAGTTCTGCTTCTTGATCTACAGTATAGGCAGATTTTCCCAATTTACCAGAGTCCCAATCAAAATCATCATGTGCAGTTTCTTCTTCTTGCTCCTGAGTTGCTTCTGCAGATGCAGTGCTTTCCTCTGTTGTTTCGGTAGTTTCTACCTGCTCCTCATTGGTATTTTCTACCAACTCTTCATTTTTGTTTTCTTCATTCTCCATAATAATGGAATTTCCCTTCCGGGACGGTTTAAAAGGTTAAATAATTGTATTACATAAAAAGCACTTTCGGGGATTCTTCCCAAAAAAGTGCTGCAAAGATAATGCTTTTTTTAGATTATAGCAATTTTCTAGATTTTTTCTGTCTTTAATTGCTGTTTTACTAAAGTGGCTCTTGATATAGCTTGATATTTATCTTGGCCTCCAATAACCTCCTGGCCCTCTTCGTTAGAAATGCGTTGACTAAAAGCTGCGTCTAGTCCACTATCACGGCAAACTGCTTTTACATGCTGGATGTCATCGCTGAGGGGAATGAGCCTACTGATCTGCTCAAAGGGTTTTCTTTGGTAATCGCCATTCAGGCCACAAACTTCAACGATCTTTCCCATGTTGGCCCAACGATCTGCCACTTCAGCAGCATCTGGATAAAACTGTATCTCATCAATGCAAATTACATCAAATGCCTGAACAAATTGCTCCAGCTCGGAAAGTTTACTACAGGCAACAGCTTCATACTTAATTTTATCATGAGTGACAATCATCGAATCTGAATCATCATAGCGATTATCCCCAGCATATTTAATAAGAATACACCGTTTGCCTGCAATTCTATACCGCCGATAACGAGTAAGCAGTAGCGTACTCTTTCCCGAAAACATAGGTCCTATAATTAAACTTAATTTACCAGTCATCTTTTATTTTTGTTATCGATGAAGCAATACATGCGCATGCGTTTTTGATTTAGATAAGCTTATTTTTTACGTAGTTTACTTCTATATAGTAAATGAGTAAGAAATAAGCGCAATATCAATCAAAAAGGATAGCATTCCCCACTAGAATTCTTCAACCCAATCTCTTTAGTACAAGACTAAGCTTTTTGAACAAAAATTGCAAGTTTTTAAACGATTACCCTTACTTTTTTTAGTGTCCTACTAGTGAAGCTTATGTTTTTATAATAAGCTGACCAACCGCTGTATAAAAATTTCCGTTTATCTGAGGAAGGTCGTAAAAAGATAAATCGAAAATAAAATATAGTTCATCCTATGCTTTAGTCAGTAGAGTAGCTTCTAACCGAAATTACTCTTTTTTATACTCAAAAAAGCCTCATGCGATAATAGACCACATGAGGCTTTTATAATTTGTTAATATTGTTTAAATCTCGCGATCTAACTCAAACGCTTCTAAATAATCTGCGACTCTACGAATAAAGGAGCCACCTAACATGCCATCTACCACACGATGGTCATAAGACATAGAGAGATACATCATGTGACGAATAGCAATGACATCACCTGCAGGCGTTTCTAGCACGGCAGGCTTCTTACGAATAGCCCCCGCAGCCATAATTGCTACTTGAGGTTGATTGATAATTGGAGTTCCCATGACATTCCCAAAAGTGCCCACATTTGTCAGTGTAAAGGTACCTCCCTGAATCTCCTCGGGCTTCAATTTATTAGCTCTAGCTCGATTTGCCAACTCATTGACTTTTTTGGTCAAGCCGACCATATTCAACATGTCTGCATTTTTGATGACAGGTACAATCAAATTACCAGAGGGAAGGGCAGCTGCCATTCCAATATTGATATCTTTATGACGAATAATTTGGTTATCTCGAACAGAAATATTCACCAAAGGAAAATCCTGAATGGCTTTGACAATAGCTTCTACAAAGATAGGTGTAAAGGTGATCTTCTCTCCATATTTATCAGGAAATACCTTTTTCGCTTTATTGCGCCACAACACTAAGTTGGTGACATCCACTTCTACAAAAGAAGTTACATGAGGAGATACATGTTTAGACATGACCATGTGATCTGCAATCAACTTGCGCATCCGATCCATCTCAATAATCTCTGTATTTTCCATATTGATCGGTGGCTGGTTAAACTGCTGTACGGTCAGCTGACCATTTCCACTCCCCTGAGCAACAGTTTTAGCAGTTGTTGTACTACTTTGTTTTTGTACCACAGGAGCTTTGCTTCTTTGTTCCAAATAGGCTAAGATATCGTGCTTAGTAACACGCCCATTCTGGCCACTACCAGTGATTTGTTCCAACTCCTCAAGTCCAATACCCTCTGCTTTGGCAATACTTTTTACCAAAGGAGAATAAAAACGAGATCCTGCACTAAAGTCAGCCGTAGCTACTTCCTCCACTACCGCCTCATGTTGCCCTTCTGCTTGTTTTTGACCTGTATTATTAGTTGTTTGTTCTGCAAGTGCAGGGGAGGATTGTGCTTCCTCGCCTTCTGTTTCAATGACTGCAATGGCCGCACCTACTGCTACCACAGCACCTTCTTCATAAAGAACCTCTACTAAGGTGCCTTCCACTGGAGAAGGTACTTCGGTATCTACTTTGTCTGTTGCAATGGTGAGGACATTTTCATCCATCTCAATACTATCACCTACCTGCTTTTCCCAAGATAAGATAGTCGCCTCAATAATACTTTCGCCCAACTTGGGCATAATAAGTTCTACTCTAGCCATGTTTATTTTTTTATTGCTTCGATGATTTAAAGCTCTGATTTGCCAGATTGGTTTTCGACTACAAAGTTAAAAAAATCTTAGATTTTGTATAATAAAAAAGAAGGATACTGTATCTAAGCTTAATTTTTAGCTTAGAAGATGAATATCCCAATGCTCTTTCTTTCCCTATCTCTAGGCTGATCCTAGGCCTTTTGCTCCAGCTCAATCAATTGTTGATTGAGTATGGATAAGGCTACATTGCTAGTGACCTCTATATTTCGTGCTCTGTTTTCTCCCAGTTGTAGTCTTTTAGTGTAAATATAGTCTTTGTGTCCTACGGCTAACCAAATCGTTCCAACGGGTTTCCCAGGGCGAGCCCCTCCTGGTCCAGCAATTCCTGAACTAGCAATAGCATAGTCTACATTTAAAGCTTGCAAAGTTCCCAATACCATCTCTCGCACGGTTGCTTCACTTACTGCACCATGTGCATCTAAAGTTTCTGCCTTGACATTCAAGAGGTTCATTTTGGCAGAATTGCTGTAAGCGACTACCGACCCCATATAATAATCGCTGCATCCTGCAATACTGGTGATTTTATGTGCAATATTTCCACCTGTACAACTTTCGGCTGTGCCTAAAGTTAGACCTAGCTGTTTTAGGCGTTTTCCCACTACGACTTCTAGCCATTCATTTTCCTTGCCTACAATCCAACTCCCTAGTGCTTTTTGCATCAATTTAAACTGTTCTTGAATCTCTAAACGAAGTATAGCTTCCTGCTCGCCTTTGGCGCTAAGGCGCAGGCGTACATAGCCTGTTGTGGTATTAGGAAGGTAAGCCAATTTGATATGCGAAGGAAGTTGATTTTCAAAGTCCTCAAGCATGGTCGATAAATCCGTTTCACCTCGTCCAAAACTCAATAAGGTTTCATGCACAATAGAGGGCAGTTGCTTTTTTTCGTGCAAACGAGGCATGATCTCATGTTCTACTAGATAGCGCATTTCTCTTGGTACACCTGGCATAGAGCAAATAATACAACCATTCTCATGTTCAAACCACATTCCTGAGGCTGTACCAACTTTGTTGATGAGTACGGTAGCTCCTACAGGCATTTGGGCTTGTACCTTGTAGCGATCATCAGGGATACTACGACCAAACTTTTCAAACAAATTAACTATATTGTCAAAGCTGGGGGCATGGTAGGCGAGTTCCATCCCAAAATAATCTGCTAAAGTTTTTTTGGTAATATCATCTTTGGTTGGTCCCAAACCTCCAGTAATGAGCACAAGTTCTGCGGCTTGGCAGGCCTGATCTACTACTTTTAAGATTTCATCTCGATCATCTGATAGAGTAATGATGCGTTCTACCTGAATACCTGCTGCGGTGAGTTCAGTTGCCATCCAATGAGCATTGGTATTTAATATTTGACCAATTAAAATTTCATCTCCAATACTTAAAATATATGCATTCATAGTCTTATGTTTATAATGAATAGTTCTTGAAGTGCTAATGTAATTCTTAATTTAGGATAAGTGCTAAACAACTTTAGCGAAAAGATGACCTCAAAATCCTTCCCAAGTTAAATAAAAATGCCGAATCTTATTCCTTTCATCTTTTTAAGTTTTTTACTCATGAATCTCTCTGCTTGTGGCCTTCGTCGTTTGTTGCCTAAAGATGCAGTGCTTTCTAATACTAAGCGTACACAAATTCTTCAACAGCAGCGAGCTGAAAAGGTTGCTTATCAAGGAGCTACGGAATTATCATTTCCCATTCTCCCCGTTCAAGTTTGGGCGGCTGCTTATGATTTGGATATCGTTTTGGTGTCTAATCACCCACAGTGGAATATGCATGAATTGGCACGACTAGCAACTCCTGATGGCCCCCTTTGGATTATGAAAGATGCTATTGAACCCTCCTTAGAACAATCTATTGTTGCCAATCTTCCAGAAGTAGAGCGTTGGCTGCCCGAAATTCCTGTGAAGCGAAAATACTATCCTGTAGAGGTACAAGATCAGAGTAGTGGCAACTGGCTAGATCTAAGCTTTAAGTATGAAAATAGGGCAGGGGAGCTTTGTGAAATTGAGTACAAGGGGAAAGCTCCTCTCCAAAAACAACCTAAACGCAATGGCTCAACCATGGGGCATTCCAAAGATCAATTGATCGCTGTACTGGACCTCCCCCTTCGAAATTTTGGAAAAAAAGCCAAGATCAGTTTTGATGGACAAGCCTACAAAATTAGAAAAATATTAGGGATCAAACCCTTTCAAATGGCATTGGTGCAAACCCAAGCTGGCTTGAGTATAGGGCATTATCAATTTGAAGAAAAAGAAGGCGAGATTATACAAAGCTTTTTAGATAAAGAGCAACCCTGTATACAAAAGTGGACTTTAGAAACCACAAAAGATGGAATTTTAATGCAACAAAAAAATGAGTTGAGAACATTACAATATTATTTTAATCAAGAGGGCGAATATTTAGAGCTGAGCAGAGCCGCAGTACAGTTGTGGAATAGTAAAAAACCTGATTTTGAAATACATTTTGCCCCCGCTCTAGCAGATCTCAGATACAAGTTTGAAGGGAAGGTGCAAAGCCGTTTTATTATGGATATCAATGGTCAGAAAAGTCATGCCATCGGCGAAATTGAAGCTTTCTGGACTCCCCAAGGCCCGCAATTAAACATCATCCCTCAAAAACCTTGGTGGGTCAAAGATCGACCTATGCAATCTCAAATACAAATTCAGAACGAAAATATAAAAGTCAAGATTCAACGAATAGATTAGCTGCTCCTAGTTTGTGTCTTACCAAGTTGTAGTCTGGGTTTGTTATTCAAATGTTGTGTGTAAAAATATATATTTCATGTTTTTAAAGACACTTGTAAGTCTTAATTGTGTATTCATTTTAATGCTGTGCTTAGGGGAAAGTCTACTCACTGCTCAGCAAATATATAAGTTTGAGCATTTTTCTGTAGATGAGGGGCTTCCTCATTCAAATGTCACGGCTATGGTGCAGGATCACTATGGACAAATTTGGATAGGAACCGAGGCTGGACTTTGTCAATTTGATGGGTACCGATTCAAGTCGTTTTTTGCAGAAGAAGCTGGATTAAACCATGATAAAATATACCATTTGGCAGTCGACTCTGTTCATGATAAACTATGGATCGCCACCAAAAAAGGCTTCAGTAGTTATAACCTGAGCAGCAATCAGTTTGAAAACTATGGTGCTGACCTTAATACTGGGAATAGAAAGAACCTCAGTAGAAGAACCTATGGGCTGGTTCTGGACGATCAAGCGGTTTGTTGGGGGGCATCCTTTCTAGGACTATTTAAACATGATTCCAAAAATTATAACCTATTCTACACTCCAGAATCATGCATCAGTCACCTTAGAGGGGAATCTGAGAAAGAGGGAGATTGTGATGGCTTTACAAAAATTGCATTAGATCCAAAAGGGTATTACATCTGGTTGAGTAGTGCTAAGGGGGTATTTCGCTTTGACAAAAAAACAAAAGAAATTCATCCTTATCGCAAAATGGCAGACTCCTCCCTTACTCATCTTTTGGATCAAAATCCTAGCATGTTGCAGCAAGATGCAAATGGTATTCTTTGGTTATCGGTAGCTGGAAAATTATTTCACTACAATATCGACAATGATTACTTCGAAGAATTTGATTTAAACCCGAGTTTGCCCAATAATTTTTCTGCGATCAACAATATACTCCATGTCAAAGAACAGGAATATTGGTTGACCACTACCGACAAGGGGCTCCTGCTGTTGAAAGAAGATTCCATTATTCAGCAAATCAGTGCCCAAAGAGAACATCCCTATGCACTTCGCTCCAATAGGATAAATTGTATTCTAAAAACAAGCGATGGAACCATTTTTATTGGAAATTCAGAAACAGGAATTGATTATTATCAAGCCTCCTTCAATACTTTTGAACTTTTACCCAATGATAGAGATAGAAATTTTGAACTCCAAAGCACGCTCGGAGTACAAAAAAAAGGAAATCAGCTCTGGACCCTTAGTACAGTACATCTCAGTTCTTATAACTTAGAAACAAATCAATTGTCCCTTAACGAATCACTCAAAAATGCATCAGCTATTGTACAGTATGACGGACATATTTGGGTAGCTAAAGGAGTTGAACTTTACAAGCTTTCTGATGACAATGAAATTTTAGAGCGTTATCCCTTAGCAGTTGAGCACAAGGCCATCTATCATTTATTGGTAGATAAAAACGGAACCTTATGGCTGATGACAGGCTGTGGAATGTTGAGGTTTAACCATAAAGAACAGCGTTTTGATCAACATATCACTCGAAACGAAAGCTGTCAGTTGATTTTTTTTGCAACCTATGATCCGATTCGAAACTGGATCTGGACAGCTACCTATGGGTTTTTAGTTGCATACGACCTTGATAAAGGAACTTATAGAGATTTTACACCCAAAAAGGGCTTTCTCAAAGAACCCTATCGTTATGATAATGATGATTTAGAGTACCATAAAATAGAAGATGCCAAAGTAGATGGCAAAGGAAGATTATGGATTGTCTCCCGAGATTCTGGACTCATCCGAATAGAAATTTTTGCAGATGGTAGTAGTCGATATAAAGTGTACAGAGAAAGAGACGGGTTGTTAAGCCATCAAGCAGAAGG
>CAZOLU010000185.1:0-5978 GCA_964580485.1 uncultured Saprospiraceae bacterium
AATAGTCACCAAATATAATTAAAATCGGGGATTTATTTTTTGACCATTACTTAGTATAAGGAGCAGCTCATTTGTTTGTACCAAAAAGCTACGAAAAACGGTCTACTTATTTCATCTGTAGCGAAGCTTCTAGTTTCCGAAGGAGCCGAAGAAGGCTAGGGACTAAGAAAACAGACTAAATAGTTACAAACCGATTATTGTTAATAATCCCTAGAGAGAGTTTGAAGGGAATTGCTATTTTTGTAAATTCCTTAGGCTAGGATTGTTGCTAAATGTGTAGGGATAGCGCTGTGAAGGGGAGCGACTGCAAGGAGCTGATGCAACCAAAGGGCGCAGCTGACTGCCCTTGGCAGGAACCCCGAAACATAGCGACTGCCTGCAGGCAGCCTCATAATAAATATGAAAAAAAATATTTGCATACTACTTACTCTAATATGTCCAATCTTGTTGTTGGGGCAGCAGCCCTATTTCCCTATAGATACGCTGGATGCAGATAGTGTGGAATTGCTAGAAATTGATATACGACATGGAAATACCTATCGCTTTAAACATTTTTTAGCAGAGGACTCGGTTTACTTGTTGATGCCTTCGCAATTGCCAAAGGGTTATTATGAGGCCTATTATGATGGAGATACCAACCGACTTGCGCTG
This sequence comes from uncultured Saprospiraceae bacterium, assembly GCA_964580485.1. Lineage (GTDB taxonomy): Bacteria > Bacteroidota > Bacteroidia > Chitinophagales > Saprospiraceae > Saprospira. Next base: position 652 of record CAZOLU010000185.1, read on the forward strand.
ACCTACTACCGCTTTGGCAGACGCTCTTATGCACAGCAATACTACAAGGATGGTAGTATGAAATCGGATACAGAGTATGATCGTTATGGATTGCGGCATGGTATGCATGTACTTTATGATCGGAAGGGAGAGGAGCTTTGGCATGTAGACTTTTTTCGGGGAGAATCGGAAAGAACTTATAGTCCTGCCTACATTGAAGCCTATAATTATACCAATATATTGGTGGAAAATGGCAAAGCTTGGGGCTGTTATGAATTTGAGCCTACTCCCATGCGTGCCCGACATGATCAGATTCATTTGCGAGCAGATGGTACTTTTAGTTATCATAATTTCAAAGCAGACTGTCCCTGTCGTCGGCATTCGGAAGGAGAATGGACGCTGCAAGAAGATCGCTTGCGGCTAAGTATAGAAAATGAGGAAGTTTGGGGGCAAAGGCATCGAGAATACATGATCTTGGCTAATCGTCGCCACAAGCGGCGGCGGCTCATATGGATGCGCCCCTGGGGGGCGCACTGGTATGCTAGCGAATATTGGTTTTGCAAGCGTTGTGTGTGTATGGGGGAAGATTAAAGATGTTTATGAAATAACAATAATAATAATATGCGAAAAAAAACAAAGGCGGTTATTAGTGCTGGGCATCAAAAAACGGCAGAAGCGGCTGCTTTGATGCTGCAAGAAGGGGGAAATGCTTTTGATGCGGCAATTGCGGCCTTTTTTGCGGCGGCTGTGGCAGAGCCCTGTATGGGCTCGCTAGGGGGCGGAGGTTTTGCTACGATCCTAGATGCAGAAGGAAAACAAGCTGTACTCGATTTTTTTGTGCAAACGCCCAAGTATAAACGCCCAAGTTCCGAGCTGGAATTTTACCCAATTACCGTAGATTTTGGTGCAACTAGCGAGGATTTCCACATTGGTATGGGTGCTATCGGGGTGCCTGGGATGGTTTCAGGTATTTTTAGTTTGTATGAGGCTTATGCAAGCATGCCAATAGAGGTCTTGGTGCAGCCTGCTGTGGACTTGGCTCGAAAAGGGCTGGAGATGACGGGTTTTCAGTATTTTGATATTGACGTATTGCAACCAATTATGACCAAGGCAGAGGAGTCGGCCAAGATTTTTTTCCCCAATGGGCTCCCCCTTGCCATTGGGGAAATGCAGTACATGCCTCAAATGGCCGATTATATGGAATATTTGGTCAAAGAAGGTCGCCGAGAATTTTATGAGGGGGAAGCTGCTAAGCTCTTGCTAAGGGATTGTGCTGAGCATGGGGGGCTTTTAACGGCTGAAGATTTGATGGATTATAAGACGATTTGGCGAGAGCCTTTAGGCTTTGATTATCGAGGGCGCAGGGTCTTGACCAATCCCTTGCCTAGTACGGGGGGTATGTTGATTGCACTGGCTTTTCGGGCATTAGAAAAAATGGATGTTGCTTATGCTCCTTTTTCTAAAGCGCATGTACAGACGATGCAGCAGGTGATGGGGGAGATTTATCGTATTGATCGGCGAATTGAAAATCTGACGAAAAAATGGGGGAGTACTTCACATTTTAATATTGTAGATGAGTATGGGAATGCCATCAGTACGACGTTCTCGAATGGGGAGGGCTGTGGTTATATGATTCCAGGAACGAATATTATGATGAATAATATGCTTGGGGAGGCGGCTTTGCTGCCAGATGGCTTTCACAATTGGGAGCCTTCGCTGCGCTTGTCTTCTATGATGGCACCTACTCTGGTATTGGATCAAGAAGCTGCTTTTGAGCTGGCAACTGGTACTGGGGGAGCTAGTCGTATTCCAGGAGCGATTGTACAGGTCTTGCATTATATTTTAGATTTGGGACTTTCGGTGGAAAAAGCAGTGCATGCTTCTCGAATGCATTATCAGCATGGGGTTTTAAATCTTGAGCCTGAGTTAGTTGGACAGCATAATGCTCATGATCCTCATTTGAAAGAGCTCATCAATTGGGAGGATTGCTCTATGTTTTTTGGTGGGGTACATAGCATTCAGAAGCTTGGTAATGGACAATTGCTAGGAGAAGGGGATGATCGCCGAGAGGGCTATTCAAAAATAGTGGAATGATGCCATTAGATGAGCATATAAAATCGCTACTCAGCACTGGAACTGCTGTAAATATCGAGTTGGCAGAACAGTTGGCCTTGGGCCAAAATATATGCCTTCAAAGTTTTTGGGAGGAGTTGGCCTCACTCTATGAGCTGAAGTTTTTGAAAGCGGCTAAAAGTAAGGTAGAGTTGATTCAGGCTCTGTTTTTGACGACTACCTTATCGCTGGCCCGTTATCATAAAAATAGCTTGCCCAAGGTAATTTTTGAAATGCCTAACTTAGAGCAACTTCATGTAGATGAGATGTTTGGGGAAGAGCTTTCTGAGAAGATTCAACAACTACAAACACTACATTCGCTTAGTATTTCTGGTACTGCACTAAAAAGATTGCCGCAAAGTATTGGAAAACTGAGCCAGTTAGAGCGTTTGTATTTGTATGGGAATGCCTTGCAGGAGTTGCCTGAGACTATTGGGCAATTGCAGCAGCTTCAACAATTAGATCTAGGCAACAATCAGCTCAAAAGCCTAGCAGAAGGACTTACTCAATGTACCCAACTTAGGGAGTTGGATTTGCGCAATAATCAACTTTCTGAGCTACCCTCCACTTTTGGAAACCTAAGAGCATTAGATTGGTTAATTTTGAATGAGAATCAGTTTGAAGATGTCTCTGAAACCCTAGCACAATTACCCCAACTCAGAGGATTGATCCTTAGGAATAACCAATTGAAGATTTTCCCCAAGAGCTTGATAAACTTTAAATCATTAGAATATCTGGATTTGGGAGGAAACCAAATTACAATAATTCCCATGGAGATTCAGGAAATGAAACAACTGCGTTATCTGTACTTGAAATCTAACCCCGTAGCCCCCCAATCACTGGCATTTTTAAAACAAGTCCTGCCAGGAGTAAAGCTAAAGGTAGATGAGTTATCCGAATAGGAGCTGAGGTGGAGTACCCCAGCTCTCATTCAGGATATAGGCTTAATAGCTCTTTTTCTTCTTTTTGTGTTTTTTCTTGGAGCGCTTGAATTTTTTGGATTGGAAGCTACTAGATTTTGGCTGCACATGACTAATAAAGACAGGCACACCGCTAATTTGAGTAGTTTTGAAACGAGCCAACAAGACCTCTTCGTACTGTGCCTCTACATCAACGGCTGTAAAGTCATCATATAAATCAATACGACCAATAGTAGCGTCACGCATTCCAGGTACTTTATTGAGTAGGCTGATGACTCTTCCAGGGTTGATCTTCTGTTTACGTCCTATATTGAGATACAAACGAACAAAACCCTTTTTCTGATTAAATTTGGGTTGATCCTTGCGCTTTTTATCAAAGACTTCTTTTTTCTCTCTTTTATTGGACTTCTCCTTTTTCTTTTTGAGGTTAATGTCCTCGGCTCCCTGATAATCTTGCAAGAGCTGTTGAAGCTGAAGATTGACGAAATTTTTAATCAAATCGGTCTTAGATATGGATGCCAACCTCTCTTGAATTTGAGGGAGATAAGCTTCAATACCTGTATCTAGACCACTAGCTTGTTCTACTTGTTCAAGGTAGTGAAACAATTGTTTTTCACAAACTTCAGCTCCCGTAGGCACCTCTTTTTTCAAAAAGCTTTTACCTGTTTTCCGTTCCAAGAAGGAGATTCTGCGAGCCTCTCTACCACTAATAATAGAGATAGAAATACCTTTATTTCCAGCTCTACCCGTACGCCCTGAGCGGTGAATATAGGCATCTACTTGATCTGGAATCCCAATATTGATAACATGCGTCAGCACATCCACATCAATTCCCCGAGCCGCTACATCTGTGGCTACTAAAATTTGTAAGTGTTTGGTTCTAAATCGCTGCATCACCAAATCCCGTTGCGCTTGTGAGAGGTCTCCATGTAGGGCATCGGCATTGTAGCCATCTTCAATGAGTCGGGCTGCAATTTCTTTGGTGTCGCGCCGGGTACGGCAAAAGACAATGGCATAGATATCGGGGTGCGCATCTGCAATACGGCGCAGAGCTGTATATTTGTCTCGAGCATTCACCAGGTAAAACTCATGTTCTACATTGGCTGCGCTTTTATTTGCACGTTGTACTTCAATACGCTCAGGAGCTTTCATAAACTCTGTGGTGATCTGCTCAATCTCTTTGGGCATTGTAGCCGAAAACATGACCGTTTGTCGATCTTGAGGGGTGAAGCGTAGGATAAACTCCATATCTTCTTTAAAACCCATAGAGAGCATTTCATCAGCCTCATCGAGCACTACCCAACTTACCGAATCAATGATCAGCCGCTTGCGGCGAAGCATATCACAAACCCGACCAGGTGTACCTACTACAATATGGGCACCCCTTTGCAGTAGTTTGATTTGTTTGTCAATGCTCTCCCCTCCATAAACCGAAACCGTTCGGATTTTAGGAAGATGAGCCGTAAAGCTTTTAATATCTCTTGTAATTTGCAAACACAACTCACGAGTTGGGCATAAAATAATTGCCTGAATATGCCGATTGTCTGGGTCTACATGCTGTACAATAGGCAAACTAAAAGCCGCAGTTTTTCCTGTGCCCGTAGCTGCTAAACCAATAAGATCTTGACCAGAATGAAGAAGTTGTGGAATGGCGGATGCCTGAATTTGAGTGGGAGTTACAAAACCAATGTCTTGTAATGCGCTTAGAATTTCGGGTTTAAGACCCAAAGAAGCGAAATTGTCCATAAAAAATCTTGAAAGTGTAAAAGTAGAGCAAGTGTGTTGGTAAAATATGATAGAGCCCCGCTCTTTTACACCCTCACTCTGCCGAAAAACGATCTGTAAACTTAGGCGTTTACATTCGACATGAAAATAAATAATTGATTGTCAATTGTAGAAAAGACCTTTTGCCTTTTCATGCTGCAAAGGTACATTAAATAACTGAGGATTTTTAGTAAATTTCAAGGAAGTTTGAATTTAATCATTAAAATGGACTCATCAAAACAATTCGGCTAGCATACATCGGGCACTACCACCTCCGATACGTTCAATTGTGGGGAGGGGAACGGCAATAATTTGCAGCTTTAGACTTTGGGTATTTTGTAGCTGGCTGGGGCTCAGACTTTGTTGGGCACTGCTTGACATTACTAGGAATCTTTCGCCTTGGGGGTTTTGCAAGCCAAGCATATTGCCCGCAAAATGCTGGTAGATTTGCTGGTTGCTGAGCTCAATGATGCTTTTGCCCTTTAGGGCCTTGCGAATCTTGGGGTGGTCGTCCTCAAAAATGGTATCAAAACCCACTAAAGCAAAATTATC
>CAZOLU010000185.1:5988-7412 GCA_964580485.1 uncultured Saprospiraceae bacterium
TAAATTGGCTCTCCCATAGGTCCCACCGCCGTAAAATCAAGGATCCGATAGCCTGTAAGTTGACTGAAATGCTGTAAAGCTTCAGGATGAGTACGGGGAGATAAGGCTGCAAAGGCCAATTGTTGTGTATGATCTATCACCAAACTGCCTGTTCCCTCCAAAAATATATTTTCCTCCTCCAAGCTTTCCAGCTCTCTGTTAATTTTATAGTGGGAGTTAGATTGAAGCTGAGTTAGGATATCCTCCCGTCTTTCCATTCTTCGGATAGGAGAGAACATAGGATAGGTCAAAAGATCTTGATTGGGGAAGGTGGAGAACCAGTTGTTGGGAAAAACGGCATCTGGGCATTGGGGGCTTCCTTCAAATTCCAATACCTCAATGCCTACTTGTTTTAGGCGTTTCTGCAGGTTTTGGTATTCCTCAAGGGCCAAACGCTGTATCTCTGCTAAGTTATGTGTTTTAAGTTCTTGCTGAAAACTATTATTAGTTGCTGTTTCTGCATTAAACCCAAAATATTTTGGGCTAACCATCAAAACCTTAGATGCAAGCATAATTGTAGGAGCTAAAAAATAATTTGGATAAGCTGTTTTTAGTCAACAAATTGACCACGGCGTTTTAATTCCCCATCAATAGCTTTGAGAATAGTATCCTGATAGCCTGTACTTTTGTATTTAGCCGAGATGATAAACATACCAAAAATAAAACCCATAAAAGAAAGCATTGCAAGGGGGAGGAAGATAACACCTAAAATGGCTTTCATCCAAAAACCTAGCATTCCGATAGCAAAAAAAAGTGGAGAAGAAGCACCTAAACTAAATACAATATTGGACAAACGACGATACTTTCGGTTGCGCTGTTGCCAGCGACCTCGAAGTTGAAATAGATGTTCGGTGGTATAATGCTCAGGATGTATGTGCAAGAGGGTGTCAGGGTTTTCGTTACATTCCTGTTCTATACGACCAAGTAAATCATCTATAGATTTGTCGATATGATTTTCTGTTTTCATGTTAATTGACTGAAAAGAAGTGCTTTGTATTAGATGCGACAAGATACCAATATTATTTTGTTTTTCTAGCTTCAAGCCCAGAGTTTTTTTGGGAAAAAGTAGAATTAGGTGTTTTACTTATTGCTAAAGATTATACTCATTTGCTTATGTATGGTCAAATCAAGGTTCATCTATTTTATAACAATTCTTTTGCCTAATAAGTTGATAATCAAGAAGCATAAAAACTCAGTTTTTTATTTTTGCAAAAAAAAAGAAAAATCAACGAACTATTCAGTTGAAAAAATGAGAAAAATCAATATCTTCTCTGTTAAAATTGAAAAATCGTATTGCATTAATAAAGATTATGCAAGTATTTTTCTAGGTGATAAATTGCCTTTTTTAGAGCTAAGTACGTTAAAGAACCTACCTTAATAGCTGG
>CAZOLU010000186.1:0-7393 GCA_964580485.1 uncultured Saprospiraceae bacterium
TGAAGGATTATGTGGAGGAAGTACATGAGAATGAAGATCTCAGTGATGAAGAAAAAGAAGGCAAAATCAAACAGCTGCAGGATAGAATCAAAAAAATGGAAGAAGATCAACGCATTTTAGAAGAGTTGAAAAAACAAAATGAAGAATATAAAGAGCGCCTAAAAGATCAAAAACAAAACTTAAAAGACTTTGGTTGGTGTGCTTCTTCCAAAGATTCCTCCAAAATGGTTTCTTCTATCCGAGACGCTGTAGTCCCAGGGCAACCCTGTGTACGTGATTTTGCTGTAAGTTTGGTAAAAAAAGAAGCAGGTTCTTATTTCGACCAACAACGCTTCATTCCTGGAGAAACTGGCCTACGCCAAATTTGTGCAATGCACATGCACTTGGCCTCCAATTGGGCCTATGTAAATGATCCTATGGTATTAAGAGATGACTTTTATTCCCCTGCTGATCGCTCTATTGCCGTTGGTCTTGCAGGCGATTGCGATGATTTTGGTACGCTCAATGCCTCTTGTGTGGAGGCTATTGGTGGGGTTGCAAGGTTTATGGTTGGAAAATGTAGTGCTGGCGGGCATGGATGGGCCGAGGTGTTGATCGGTAAAAAAGGACATTGGGATCGAGCCGTCAGGGTAATTCAAAGATATTATGGAAAATCCAATATGAAACTAGAACCTTCTATTGATAAGGAAGGGCGATATTGGTTGTCTTTAGATTGGGTAATTGGGCAACACAGCTGTAATGAGTATGGTACTCAAGAATGGTACAACTCAGAAGAACAACGCAAGAAAAGGTACTAACCCAGCAGCTCAAATGAAAAAAGGCTTTTCTCTTAGGAGAAAGGCCTTTTTTGCTTAGTCAAAAATTGAACACTAACTAAAAACAAGAAAGTCCTCAAATTGTTTTGGGGAAATACACTTTTTTTCAAAAAAAATAGGACCTAGAAGCAATCTTTTAGCTCTAAGCCCCATAAATACTGCACTTTCAACCAAAAAAATTTATTTCATCTGCCGCAAAACTTCATAAAGAATAATTCCAGTAGCCACCGAAACATTAAAAGAATCAGTTTTTCCACGCATAGGAATTTGGAAATAATGGTTTACCTTTTCCAACAGCATACGATTCACCCCTTTATGCTCATCTCCCATAACAATAGCAAGAGGACCGGTCAGGTCAAGATCATAAAGCATTTGCTCTCCTTTGAGATCTGCCGCAATGACTTGGATTCCGTTGAATTGTAGATACTCCACGGCCTGTATCAAACTATTGACTCTACAAACTGGTAAAAAGCTAAGCGCACCCGCAGAGCTTTTCATCGCAGCATCGTTAATCTGAGCAGCACCTTTTTTAGGTAGTACTAAGGCATGCGCACCAGCGGCTTCGGCAGAGCGAGCGATCGCCCCGAGGTTGCGGACATCGCTGACCCCATCGAGTAATACAAAAAGAGGGGATTCTCCGCGCTCGTAAATAAGGGGTAAAATATCTTCTAAAAGGTAGTAAGGGATTGGAGAAACAATACCAATAACGCCTTGGTGGTTTTTGCGGCTTAGCTGTTGGAGCCGTTCCTTGGGGACGGTTTGCAGGGGGATATTAGCCTGCTTGCAGGCTTGGCGTAGGGTTTTCTCAAAATCCCCTCGAATATGACTCGCCAACAAGATTTTCTCAAAGCTACGCCCTGCATCAATCCCCTCTAGTACAGGGTGCCGACCATAAATCAGTTCAGCTTCTATTTTGTGATGTTTTTTTGGGTATCTCATTTATTCTTCCTCTTTTTCCCATTCAAAGGAATTTAGCATCCCCATAACATCTGTTTTCAAAAACTCAACAATAGGGGCCATAGAATCTGGTGCAGGTCGATTATTAAAATATAGGGCGGCACGTACTGCATGGTTGGTACTATCTGTAACTACAATCTGAAAAGTGGAGGCTACCGAACCTTCAAGGTTGAAAAGCACTCCGTATACATCCTTTTCAGGGTTGTTGATCAGCAAATCTTCAATACCATTAGCCTTAGAAACATGCTTTTCCGCCATCTCATAAGCATCATTATAGATTTTAAACATTTGTTGCTCTAAGGAATCCTTTGGGCCTAACGGAGTATAGGTAAAATGCACATCGCCATTCAAACTCGGAAACTTTAGGTTGAACCAACAAGAATGACTCCCCAATCTTTTGAGGGAAATGGTATCTTGATAAAACTGCATATAATCTGGATAATCAAAGCTAAATGGGCAGAAGTTCGTATCCATTTTTACATAATGCCGCTCTGGATAGCTTACTTTAGGATAGACTCTAGGTTTGGGGATCGAAATTTCTTCTTGTTTGCAGGCAATTACTACAAAAGTAAGTAGACTTATAGCAAGTAGTATTAAGCGCATATAATTAACTTTGATTCAAGGAATAAGATTATTTGCCCTTCTTGGCAATAGAGTTTGGAGCCGTTACTCGAACAGTTTCGATACGACGCTCTGAAGAACTAACGATCGTAAAGGTATATCCCATATATGGAATGTTGGTATTCTTTTTAGGAATATGCCCATTCAGCACCAAAATCAATCCAGCAATAGTTTCCGCTCCACTTCTTCGTTCATCGAAATACTTACTATCAACCCCTAGTACTCGGCAAAGATCGTTAATACTTGTTCTGCCTTCAAATAGATAGACCCCCTCACTAATTTTGCTGTAGCCCAAATCCTCTGGCTCGTCAAATTCATCGTTGATCTCCCCTACAATTTCTTCTAGCACATCTTCTAAAGTAACAATACCAGAAGTTCCGCCATATTCATCGACTACAATGGCCATGTGTGTTCTTCGAGTTTGAAACTCGTTAAAAAGATCATCAATTTTTTTATTTTCAGGGATGAAGAAGGGCGTACGCAGTAAGGTTCGCCAATCAAAGTTATGGTCTTTATCAAAGTGCTCAATGATATCTTTGGTATGAATAACCCCTACCACCTTATCAAAATTTTCTTCATAAACCGGAATACGAGAATAGTTGGATTGTGTTAAAACGTCAAGGAGTTCTTGAAAAGAAGTATTGGCTTCTACCGCTTCAACATCTACTCGTGCACACATAATATTTTTTACATTGGTATTCCCAAATTGAATAATACTTTTAAGTAGACCAATATCCTGCTCTGCATACTTGGTATCCCCTACCGTCAGTTCAATTGCTTGTTCAATATCTTTATCGGTTACAATATTCAAGCTACCACTACTCATCCGTTTGCTCAGGCGTCTTTCAATAATTTGAGTAGCATTGACCAAAACCCAACTCACTGGATAAAAGCAAGCGCGTAGCACCAACAACGGGCGAGCCATAATCTTGGCAAGGCGCATATTGTTTGCATTTGCATAGACCTTGGGAGCTACTTCTCCAAAAAGTACTAATAGGAATGTTACTAAGACTACAGTAATCAGAAAAGACAACCACGGAGGGGTATAACTAGGAAGAATAGCTTCAAAAAAGAAGCTAGAAGTTAAGATAATTCCAATATTTACAAAGTTGTTGCTAATTAAGATAGTAGACAGCAGAAATGAGGGCCGTTCCAACAACCTCAGAATCCGGCTCTTAGAATTGTTTTGTGCATTTTTTTTGCGCAGCTCTTCAATATCGTTGTGAGTAATAGAGAAAAAAGCAACTTCCGAACCAGATAACAGTGCAGAACAGGCCAATAGTACAACAATAATACCTAATGCAATTAGTGCAGACCCCCAGCCTGTAGCAGCATCCGAAGGATTAAAAAGCAACAGCAATTCAAAAGCATTACCTAGCGGAATAGGATCAGTTTCCAAGTTAAAGGGCTTTAATGAAAAAAAGGTCTCAAAATATCGAGTTAGGATACTTTTTATGTTTCAAAACAGAATTGAAATGTAAAGAACCGAAAGTGCCTGCTTTCGGTTCTTTGTACAAAGATAAGTATTTTTTTAGAAAGGAAGATCGTCTTCCCCATCATCTTCTGTTTGGATATTTTGATTATTGGCACTGTTGTTTTGCACGCCCTCATTTTGCTTTGTTCCATCAACCTCTACGAGCTCAGGCATATCATAAGGTCTTGTTGTTCCTTCAGTTTTATTTTTATCCAGTTTTCGATAGGTCTGAGCGACGACCTCAGTCATATTTCTAGTATTTCCATCTTGGTCTTGCCAAGTACTATGTGTTAGTTTTCCTTCGATATAGACTAAGTTTCCTTTTTTCAACTGCCGTTCTGCACGTTCTGCCATTTCTCGCCACATAATAATGTTGTGCCATTCTGTTTTATCCTGCCATTCCCCGTCTTTTTTATAACTTTCATTGGTAGCAATAGAGAATCGTACATATACCGCACCACTAGGCAAGGAACGCTTTTCAGGATCTCTTCCCAAATGTCCTATAAGAACCACTTTGTTAATCATCGCTAGAATTATTTTATACTATAGTTTTTAAATCAAAAATTTCATACGCTATCGAGTTGAACTAGATAAAAGTAAAGCCTTTTTATCGAATATTCAACTCTTATCTGGTGTAGATAGCAAGCTACACCTATAATATTTCAAAAATTACAAATAAAAATGCGAAAAAACAAGTTTGTACGGCTTACGATACTTCCCAGAATAACAGTTTTAATCAAATAAACTCAATTGCCAATTAGATAGGTACTGCTGAATAATTTTAGGTACTGCAAAATCCTTTAGTTCTTCTTGAGTAATAATCTCAAAATCAGTACATTGACTAAAAGTTTCAGGAATATCTCCTTCTATTTTAATAAAAGTAGCATGGATGTGTTGATGTGAAAGCTGCTGTCGAAACACCTGACTTTGCTGTACAATCGTAAATTCTGCAGCAGCTAAAGGTTTGTGTTCTGCTCTTAACTCCGATACCGACCAAGAGCTTTGCGGTGCTGCAGTTTCGATCAAAGGAAATTGATATAGCCCTTTCCAGATGTCTTGAGCTTGCCTTTTCTGTAAAATGCTATACTGCTTGGGGTCTTGCCAAACCAAGTAGTTGAAATAGCGATCTTTTTTCTTGAGCTTTTTGGCCTTAAAGGGAAGTTGATCTATTTGATTCTTGCCCAAGGCTTTACAAGATGTTTTGAAAGGGCATTGACTACAATTTGGCTTTTTGGGGCTGCAAATCAACGCTCCTAGATCCATCATGGCTTGATTAAAATCTGCAGCCTGTTCTACATCCAAAAGTTGCTGTGCTAAGGCGGCAAACACCTTTTTCCCCTCAGTACTATCAATAGCTAAAGCCAGACCGAAAAATCGGGCCAACACTCGGTATACATTACCATCAAGCACTGCATAAGGGAGGTCAAAAGCAAAGGAGGCAATGGCTGCCGCTGTGTAATCCCCAACCCCTTTCAAGGCTCGAATTTCCTTGTAAGTACTAGGAAAAATGGCTTGGTGCTGCTCCGTAATATACTTTGCGGTGTAGTGGAGGTTTCTGGCTCTGGCATAATAACCCAGGCCCTGCCACAACTTCAACACATGATCTTCTGCTGCTGCAGCAAGGTCTTCAATACGAGGAAAGGCTTTAATAAATTTCTTGTAATAGGGTAAGCCTTGCTCTACTCTTGTTTGCTGCAACATAATCTCTGCTAACCAAATGTTATAAGCATTTTTGCCCTCCTTCCAAGGCAGCTCCCGTTTAGGGTACTGTTTATACCAGCTCAGCAGTGCAGTTCTAAAAAAATCTTGCCCCTTCAAATCATAGTCTGCTAATATATTTTTCTGAGATTTCATTCTAATGGTTTCTTTACTTTAGAGCATGTTTAATTTTCTATCTACTTGTTAAATTCCAGTCTTTTGTCCTGATATTGCGGCTTTTTTCGTTCAGGTAGCGCTGCTATCTTCACTCAAAAGAGCCTTATCTCAGCACAAAATCCAAGGAATTTAACTTCTTTTACCAGAAGATTAGGGACTTAAGCTACTGACTATAAGTACCTAAAAATTTAAACATGCTCTTAGAAAGATCTTAGTTCACCTACAAGCACTACCTGTACTTAACTATTAGTCTTGGAAATAACACAACTGTTTAGTTATTCAGTATATTTGTCCTAATTTGTTAGAGATTCCTCTAAGAACTTCTACAACCCTTAATAATAAATACTATGAGAATGTTCATTTTACTAGCTTGCTTAATCCTCAGTTTAAGCACCTGCAAAACTAAGCAAACCCATTCTACACTAAAACCAGTCAATCAACAAGCGATCATCCCCTATCAAGTGGGTAATTATTGGATATATCAACCTATTGCGCATCTCAAAAAACCAGCGATAGACTACCCCAATGACACCCTCTTGGTTTTATCTCACGAACAAAGTGCCGAGGGGCTAAAAGTCAACCTTAATACGGCCAAGTGGTTGGTCAAAGCCAATGGCGATTCTATATTTGTGCGTTGTCAAGGGCGTGGTGGGGGTGAGTTTGTCATGCCCTTATACCATCGTACCTCCAATACAGCCACCTTCTCTACTTGTTTGGGAGATGTAATGATTGATGCTAAGGTACAAAAATTGAAAGACCCTGTACAGGTGCAAGGCAAAAGCTACAAAAATTGCTACCGCTTTGAAATTACACCTAACGAAATTTTCTTTTTAGCAGATGGAATTGGTGTTATTAAATGGGAGTATTATAACCAAAGTCAGGAGTTGATGCATGAACGGGTCTTGATAGATTATCAGATTAAATAACCCAAAAATCAATGAATTATTCTAAACAAATATCTCACTAAAGCAAGGTTTGGTACAATAGATGCAGCAAAAAACTAGTGAACTCAACCCACTACGGAATTTAATTCCTTAATCTAAGCAAAACCTCAATCAGATTGATGAAGAAATACTACCTCTACCTACTCTTCTTGGGGGCTAGTACGCTTATGCTTCGTGCACAAGGTAATGTAGACCCTAATCAGCAACTTTTTTATGCTATTTTTGATGCTAATCTTGAAGGTATCGAAACGGCAATTGAAGCAGGAGCTAATCTTAATGCTTTTTATAGTTATGAGCGCTATGCAGAAGAATGCTATAGCTGGACACCAATGCACGCTGCGGCAGCTATGGATGATGTAAAAGCTATGAAGCTCTTGCAAAGTCATGGTGCCCAATTGTCAGCTCAACTGCCCAATGGTAAAGATGGTGAGGAAATCCATCAGGGCTTGTTCACGCCATTGCATATTGCGGCGGGTTATGGCAGCCTGCAGGCTGCCAAATACCTCCTAGAAGAAGGGCAAGCAGTAGACCCCAAAGCCAACTGGAACCGCAGCCCACTCATCCATGCCATCCGATCCAATGACCGAGAAAATACCGAAATGGTGGAACTCCTCATCGACAAAGGTGCTGATATTCATATCAAGCACGCATACGATGCAACAGCATTGTTTGATGCCGCAGGATGGGGAAAATATGAAATTACAGAA
>CAZOLU010000187.1:0-6130 GCA_964580485.1 uncultured Saprospiraceae bacterium
CCAATTGGGCATTATTAGAGATATACAAAAGGTAAAGGCTGCTATGAATCCATAGTTTTTTTATTCAATTGCTATTTATTGCTTTTTATGTTGAATCAACAACCACCCTACGACTTCAAATCTGGTGCACTTTTACTGGTAGACAAACCTAAGACTTGGACTTCCTTTGATGTTGTTAATAAAATTAGATATACCCTGAGAAAAGCCTTAGGGATCAAAAAAATTAAGGTGGGGCATGCAGGTACTTTAGATCCACTTGCTACGGGACTACTGTTAATTTGTACAGGAAAATACACCAAACAAATTGATGGTCTGCAGGCCTTATTTAAAACTTATACGGGCACCATTAAGTTGGGAGCCACAACACCTTCTTATGATGCCGAACTTGAAGAAGATCAGCAATTTGAGGTCAAACATATTGATCAGGAGGAGTTGGGAAAAGCTAGAATTCAATTTCTTGGAGAAATCGAACAAATGCCTCCTATCTACTCTGCTGTAAAGATTAAGGGGGTTGCGGCCTACAAAAAAGCCAGAGCGGGCAAAGAGGTAAAACTCAAAGCTAGAAACATTACAATTCATCACTTTGAATTGACCAAGATTGATATGCCATTTGTAGATTTTGAGGTGGCTTGTAGTAAAGGTACCTATATTCGCTCTTTGGCGCATGATTTTGGCAAAGCACTCCAAAGTGGTGGGTATTTGACTGCCCTAAGGCGTACTCAAATTGGCGATTACAAGATAGAGGATGCCTGGGTGTTAAGCGATTTGATCCAACATATTGAGGAAAATTACAGTCCTTTGCAAGATGAACCCCATACCTAAAGGTTTAGACACCCTCCAAGTTGCGCAATTCTTTCCAGGTCCAAAAACGCTTGGCCTTGATGTTTCGATAAGCTTTGTGCAGAAAACTTACAACAAGTTGTTCAAAGCTTTGAGCATCAATTGATGAACTGTAAATCTTTCGAGTAAAGGGCTGTGCATAGCGTTCTGCTTTTTCCAGCTTTCGGTTCTCCAATCGTAAAATAGGGCCCGTATCGGTAATTTTATCACAAAACCATTGGTATTCTGAACGTTCCAGCCGATTCAATTGGTCTACTAAAGGCTGCATATTGATACGAGCTAGTGTTGGTCTAGACACAATATCTACCCAAGTTGTATATTTGAATTCTAATTCATAACGTTGCTCACTATAAAGATTGAGTACAATGTCATAAGCTCTAGTAGCTCCAAAAAGTGCGTAATAATGTAAAGGCAGGTCCGTTTCATTCACCCAAAGTCCCAACTCAGGATATACTCGGGAGCTAACATCTGCTCGAGTATCCTGCATCACCCGCTCATACTCAGGTAACCAAACTGCTTGATAGGCCTCAGGGGCTAACAAAACCTCCTTAAATCGAGGTAGGAAATATTCAAACTTTGCCACACAATCGTCTAGTTCTTCTGTTGATCCAAAAGGGACATAAAACTCCGCAGCCTCCACTGCATTGATCCAGGCCACGAGCTTCAAGGCTTCCAGATCTATAGGGTCTTGGGGGTTGAAATGGCGAAAATCTCCGATTTGAGCAACGCGCCTAAGCCGTTTTTGGTATTGCATGGCAAGCTTAGGTTCAAATAAGGCCCAAACACCTACAAACCCATCGATATCGAAATGGGTAGCACTGATATAAGGAGAATCTATGCCCTTCCATTGTTGTTCAATAGCATTGAGTACAATCTCCCCACTAGTATCATCCCAGATTCCTTGGTGTATATTTGCCCCTCGCCAATGCGACAATACCAATGCACGGCGATGTTGTCCATCCACTACAATACAATCTTCGTAAGAATCTAATTCTGCAAAAGGAATATAAGTTTTCATTAAAAGCATATTTAAACATGTTCTAGGCTACTTTTTGTTTAGATTGACGATAGTACCACCCACCTGCCAATAACAGCAACAATACGCCTCCCCCAGCAAGCATTCCCCAAAACCAGTAATCATCGGATTTCTTGCGCAACTTTAAGGGCTCATAATTTCCCAACTGCACAAAAGGGGCCCAGAAAAAGGGATGAGTAACCTTATCACTCGCTTCCTCTAAATATTTCAATTTGGCCTGTTGCAGGGCCTCTGCCTTATCCATACCTTGGTACAAAAACTCATAAAAATAGCCCATAATCTTTGAGGTAGAATAATCATTCACTTCCCAGAGGGTCATCAGCATAGCTGGCGTTCCTGCAAACATAAAAGATCGGGCAAGACTTGCTACCCCTTCACCATACTCAAACTTACCATAGCCAGTTTCGCAAGCCGATAACACCACCAGATTTGCCTGAATTTGCATTTGTGTCAGCTCATGCGCAAAAACAAAATTGTCTTCGGTACTATCCCCATTTTCAGTAAAGGCCAAACTAGACGCAAAAGGGTAGTCTTGGTTCAGCAGGCCATGCATCGCCAAATGAACGATAGCATGCGGTCGCTTTTTGGTCCAAGTTTTAAAATTGGCTTCATTGGCCGCGTCTCCAAGCAAGAACTGCCCTACATAAAGTCCTTGGAGAGCCTGCACCTCAGCCTTAGCTCCTGGAAGGTCGGATAAGCTGCTTCGTAGCTGCTGTAAATTACCACTTCGGGTAGCAGCATTATTTTGCCCATCCTCATAAGAAGCTGCAAAGGCCAAGATCCGCCCCCCTCCATTCACCTGCTGCTTGAGGTTTTGATACAATAAGGAGGTAGAATATGCATAGCTAATCTTGAAGTCCTTAAACAAATAGGGTAAATTACGGTAGTTGATGCTGTCTGTTTGCACGGCCTTTCTCAACAATACTTCAAAGGGGATATAATTCAGGCGTTCTGTAGGAATGATGATGAGGTGTTTAATATCTTTTCGATGCAAAAAACTATCAATTTCTAACATCTGATACAAGCCATGGCTATGGGTACAAAAATCTTGAAAAAGTTGCTTGGAGTCTGATTTTAATCGAGCTATATCGGTCAAACTTGCCCTCAAGCCTTGAAAATGCTGCTGGAATAAATCTCCTCGGCTAATCGTCTCCTCCTTTATTCTACGATCTCCATACCTAATTTTTCTATAAAAGGCCGTATCCTTGGCAATTTGCAAAATCATCATTTTACTTTTATCCTTAAAATACTCTATAATCACAGTTTCTTCGTCTAAGAGTTCCTGAATTGCTTTTAAATTAGGAATTTGCTGATGATACTTTAATTCAAAATACTGAGGATCTTCTTTCTCTATTTTATCAATAAAAACTTCATAATCAGACTGTGCCTTCAACAATTTTTTCTTCTGGTCTAGAATAGCGGTACTATCTTGCTTTCGCATGAGTTCCAGCAATTGCTTTTTATGCTTATCTATTTCTTTTTTTAGGGTGCTTTCTTCTTCTACAAATGCTGAGTTGAGTAGTCCCGCAGCAGAGGCCTCATCAGTTTGAAGATTCGATAAGAGCATAGAGTTTTTATTCAACTCCAAATGGCGATGTACTAGACTCAGTTCATCAAAAGCTGCGTTGGGGTCGAGTTCTATAGCTCGGTCATACAGCACAATGGATGCACTTAGTGTCATTCTCCTAACTTCAAAAGCATTGGATTGTGCATCATCTGCCAAATTTCTAGAATAAGCAGTAGCTATATCTTCCATGATTTTCAAGGTCTGCTCCATCAAGGGCAATACCTCTAGCATACTATCTCGCCTATACATATAATCCATGATATGTAACTTGCCCTCTTGTGCCCGAAAAGCTAAGACCAAATCGAGACAAAGCGTAGATTCCCCATCAAATGGAATGACCTTCATAGCATCTTGCTCTGTTTCATTGGGTAAAACCGCAAGCAAAGATTTATGGAAACATTGAACAGCCGCTTGCCAATTCCCTTTTTTGTAAAAATAGCTATAGCCTAAATTCCGGTAAAGATGAGAGGCTGCCATCCCCCGCCCATCATTGATTCGCTCGTAAATACCTGCCGCTTTGAGCTGATACTCAATAGATAAATCGTCATACTGCCCTCTCTCTTTCAGCCACTCAGCTTTAGTTAGATGTTTGGGGGCATACCAATCTTTATAAAAAGCACCTATATTCAAATAGGTTTCTGCAACCCGTAAGTTTTCCTCCCCCCCATAATAGTCCACCTGTAAAGCAAGTAGTTTTTTGAGTTGATCCACCGCTTTAGCGGAAGCTCTTTGCGCATAGTAAATATGACCTTTTAAAGCAATTGCTTGAAAGGTTTCGGGATCTAAGGCTCCATATTCCTCTTTGCTCCATCGAATAGCTTGATCCGCCAATTCCAAAGCTTGGGGCTCTTCTACATAAAACAGTGCCTTGTACAAAGCCACCTGTATCTTTGGTTTTAGACTAGACTGGATTTTATTAGCATACTGCTCTGCGATTTCCAAATAGCCTTTATATCGTTGCATATCTCCAATTCTGCGATAGGTAAAGACGAGATCTATAAGGGTGTTGAAGTGTTGCTCAAGGGGAATAGGATCTAATGCCGAATAAATGCTGTCGGCTGTTTTAAAATAGTTGAGTGCCATCGAGAAATTGGCGTTGTTATTATGTGCCTTCCCCACCAATCGATATGCTAGAGCCTCAAGATGATGGCCTCGAGGTAGCTCACGTTGAATTGCTTTTAATAATTCTTCTCTTGCAGCTAGGGCCTCCTCTATACTTTTATCGACCTGAGCATGCTCGATTTGTATTTTGATATAAAATATATCTTCTTTCAACGCATGGCGTGTATAAATGGCTAAAGCCTCTTGCAAAACCTCTAGCTGGGCTTGGGGGTCTTCGGGCAAGTTCTTCAATAATGACTTGGCTTTGAGGGTATCGGCTTCTATATTTTGGGCGATACTAAAGGAGGATACAAACAGTAGTAAGCTAATGTTGAGGAGATAAAACTTAGGGAGCATAGAATTGTGAATTAAGAGCATGTTTAAATTTCTATCTACTTGTTAAATTCCAGCCTTTTGTCCTGATATTGCGGCTTTTTTCGTTCAGGTAGCGCTGCTATCTTCACTCAAAAGAGCCTTATCTCAGTACAAAATCCAAGGAATTTAACTTCTTTTACCATAAGGTAAGGGACTTAAACTTCTGACTATAAGTACCTAAAAATTTAAACATGCTCTAAATGAGAATTACGACAATGAAAGATACCCTATTTTTGATAGTCTGCCAATTATTTTCCAAGCTTAAAATGGCTTTGCTGCAAAGTTTGTATTTTTGGCACTATTCTTTACTGATATAGCATAAAGCTTTTCACTCGATATTAAATTAAGGTATAATGCGGTTGATCTATATTTTTCTTTTACTAATGGGTTCCCTTGCTCAAGTCCACGCACAGCTTGTTCAAACTGCGGCAGACAGTCAAATCATTCACAACCATATCAAGTTCCCCTCAGCCAATGCTAGCATGGTGATTAGCTTTACTGCGGAGATGATGGATCTGAGTGAAATTCCATCCCCCATAGAAGATAGAAAATCAGTTGAAGAACTTCTGAAGCTCTACAACAATGGTCATGATGATGATCTTGAAGTGATGATGCAGCTCTATCATGCTTATTATGATGCTGGAGAACCTAATGTTGGGTACAAATATCTACAAAAAGCTTACAATCTAGCCATTGAGCTTTATGATATGAACCCCAGCAACCTTGAACTTTTGGAGCAAATCACAGAAATGATGACGATTGTGGGGAGATTGCAGGATGTACCACTCATGTGGAAAGGCTACTGTGAACGCAACCCTAGTGTGGCTAGAGGATGGGCTAGACTTGCTTTTTATGAAACACAAATGCTAAGGCTTGAAGATGCTCAAGAGCATATTAAAACTGCCTACCGGCTTGATCCCCAAACACCTGAAATTTATGTCAGTGCGCTTTTGCATAGTATTTTCAATTATTTGGTTAATTCGCAATTAGATCCTGAGCGACATCAAGATAGCAGTGATTTACAACTCAGTATGGATCTTAGCTTTTTGCGAAAAGCTGCCATAGAACAGCCTGATTTAGAGCTTGCCCAAATGAGTATTCAATTGGCAGAACTGCTATCCGTTTTCTACCAGGTCCTCCTCAAGAATGCCAAGCAGTTTCAACGAGAGCGTTCCTTTCAGCTTCGATTAAGTGATTTGGAAAAAGTACAA
>CAZOLU010000187.1:6140-7349 GCA_964580485.1 uncultured Saprospiraceae bacterium
GGCAGTCTACTCGATTGTGCGTTCGTGCTTAATTATTCTTTTATAAATTTTCCTTGCACCTTGAATAGTATTAAGAGATTTGGAAAAAGTACAACTTGCCGACATTGAGCAGTATATGCTTGCTGCATTAAAAAAGGAGGAAGTCGTCAATAAATTTATGCCGCTCAAAGCTTTGGTGGTCTTGCAAGTATTACAAAATAAACCCGATATGGCAGTCGCCTACCTAGAAGAGGCCGAAAAGTATTTTGCAGGAGATGTAGATTTATACAAATTGGTAGCTTACGGTTATCTTCCTCCTAGAAAATATCACAAGGCCATTCCTTTTTTGCTGAAAGCTACCCAACTCTCCCCTACCTTTGACGACCTCTTTGCACTAGCCCGTTTGTACTTTGACAATTACGAATACCAAGAAGCACTGCAAACCCTACAACGCCTGATGCAGTCTGATCCGGATCGATTTGAAATTGTCTATGGTGTTATTTCGGTCTATCTTCGTCAAGGAAATTACAGCGAAGCTCAAGCTACCCTAGAACAATTAGAAAGACTTTATGAAGGCGAAGTAGACTGGAACAAGGATGAATATTATCCTTTTTATAAAGCGGTTTGTATGCTCTGCACGGGTAAAAACACCAGCCGAGCGGCCATCAAAAGGCAATTGCAGGGAATTGTTGAGCTTAATTTACCTTGGAAAGAGGAAGCAATGGCACTAATTAAGGCATTTTTTTAGCTAAAAATCATCCCTTAATTTTATCAAAGTGCTGGCGGTATAATTCAGTAGCTGAGACTATAGCATGGGTATCCCTTTGGGGTTAGACACTAGACGAAAAGACCCAAAGACAAGATGATATAAGTCTTGTCTTTGGGTCTCTTAGTCTAGCATCTGATGGTCTAGCCCATGATGCTAAACAAATGCGACATTGCTCTACTTCATGGGCTCAATCAATCGGCAAAGCGCTGCGCAACTCCTTGCCCCAAAGGGGTGAGCGAATAGCGAAGAGTGAAGCATAGCGGCCGGAAAGTACTAAGAGCATATTTAGTATGTGTTTAAATATGCTCTTAGCACTGAAGGCGCCCCACACAAAAAGTCAAATAAAGAATATATGTAACTATTTAGCCAAAAAATCGCCGAACCCTCAAAGGGAACGGCTTAGTCAAAGCGAGCTGCTAGGATCCTTTCGCTTCGCTCAGCTCCTTCTTTTTCGAAGGAGC
>CAZOLU010000188.1:0-298 GCA_964580485.1 uncultured Saprospiraceae bacterium
TTTACTTTTTTTAATTGAAAAATTTGGCTAGAATTGGAAAAATAATTATTATTAGGTGTTAATTTATAATTTTTGACGCTAATTTCTAAATCACTCAAGAAAAGGGTGTTCTAAGATTATAAAGTAATATCTGCTTATTTTTTTATAAAAATCCTATGCATTAGGAAGAAAAAATTACCCTTCCTAAACTGCAGAAAGTAAGCAAAGAAAAAACACGCATCAATACTTTTATTAGTAAAAAAGAGACCCAGTTTAATGAAAAAAATTGTACCTCTATTTTGTAGCCTAATGCTCCTTT
>CAZOLU010000188.1:308-3531 GCA_964580485.1 uncultured Saprospiraceae bacterium
TTTGTGCTTTAGGCCAAGCTCAGACGAGCAGTGCAGCTCCATTTGCATCCGATATCGCTCAAGTAGAAATCAATTGGGAAAATTTTGAGTTGGAAATGGATGATGCTAATACCAATTGGACTTTCCATACAGATCTGCAAAGAAAAGTATTGTACATAGATTTTCAGGCACTTGGTGGGAATATGAGTAAGATGCTGCTGCTAGATGCCCAGCAAAATATTATGTTGGAGGATGATCAACTCTTTGACTTGCCTTCCAATACTATCTATGAGGTTGACCTAGCAGACTTAGCTGCTGGAACTTACACCTTAGAATTACATACCTACAACTCTATAATTAAAGAAGTTATCAACGTAGAGTAGTTAATCCTTGTACCAATTTGGAGATTACGACTTATATCAAAGATTTACTAATGCACTACAATGCTGTGGTGATCCCCAATTTGGGAGCTTTTGAGTGGCGTTATTTCCCCGCAGAGCTAGAAGCGATAGAGCAGCGGATACTTCCTCCTACGCATCGCTTAGTCTTCAATCTTCATCATCAACAAGATCCACAGCAGCGTCTTTTGCATTATATAGCTGCTCGCAGAAGTCTAGATCTAGAGGCTGCACAAGCCCTATTAGTTGATTTCAGACTGAGGGTAGAGGAACAGTTGTTGAACAAAGAGCCCGTGGCTTTCGGAAATTGGGGCTCCTTATCTATGAATCCGCAAGGAGAACTCTCTTTGAAACTCCACAAAACTAGTGATTTCCTAAGCCCCTCTGAAGGACTGCCTACACTCACTTGCAGCCCTATTCTAAGAAATAAAGACTATCTCAACAAAACAGCTGGGCTAGCATCTCCAAAAAGATCATCCAAAAAAGGCTTAGTACTTTTTGGGACTGTTGGGGCACTTGCTTTAATTACTGCTATTTCAGCGATCTGGTGGTGGCCTTTGATTCAGAATGAACCAGCTCAGAATACTGGGAACGACAGTGAAATCTCCATCATTCCCGCAATTACAGAACAACAGGAACAACTCCTGGAGCTTTTATCTGCCTATGAAGATCAAATCAGACCCTCTTTTGCTGAGGTACAGGAAAATGAGTCAACAACAGCAGACGAAGATCTAGCTAATACAACAACAGATGAATCTGAGCCTAACTCAGAACCCTCTGATAACAGCGATGAGCCAGATGAGCCTTCCGCCAATACTAAGGATGAGCTTGGGGAATCCAATACTACAAGCACTACAGAGCCTGGAGCGAATGACTATATTATTGTGATTGGTGTATTTCAAGAGGTATTCAATTATGAACGGAATGCCCAGCTTTTGCGAGATGCCGGCTACCGAGTACAACTAAAAAAGCTATACACTGGCTATACTCGAGTTGCGGCGGTAGTTAGTTGTTCCTCAGATCAAGAGTTGCAGGAAAAATGGGCAGCTATCCGTCAAGAGTTTACTCCAAAGGCTTGGCTGGCTAAGCATTAAGATGAACTAGCAGGCTTTCAATTATTTTGCTTTCGTCGATTTCATCTAGAATTACATTCGCCTGCTCGTAGAATGGCCTTCTTTTTATCAACAATTCAGCAATATAAGCTTCTACTTCTTGCTTTTTTAAATTAGCGATAAGAGGGCGCTTTGCTCGTTCGGGCCATAGCCTTTCTTGCAAAATACTGATGGGCGGATCTAAAAAAATACTATAACCCGCATTTTTTATGAGCTGAATGTTGTTGCCTTGATAGGGACTTCCACCACCTGTAGCAATGACCACTTTCTTCCAGCTTTGACTATCTACTAGAGATTGCCGTTCGAGCTGACGAAAATAAGGTTCACCTTTTTGTTCAAAGATTTCTGGAATACTGTCAAAAGCACTTTGTTCAACAATGTAGTCATCCAAATCTATAAAGCTATAATTTAGTTGCTGGGCGAGTAGTTTCCCAATATAGCTCTTGCCAGCACCCATAAAGCCTAGTAGATAAATGCGGTTGGTCTCCATAAGTTGAGGTTACTTATTTTTTTATGAACTCAAGGTAGCCATTTAGTCGGCTTTCTTAGTCCCTAGCCTTCTTTGACTCCTTCGGAGCAAAGCATCCTAGACTATACCATGGCTATCCCAAAAGGGATACCCTTGGTATAGACTCAGTTGATTTCAAGCTACTGAATTATGCTGCCAGCACTTGGGTAGATTTAAGAGAGGACTCATTACTTATTTCATCCAGCTCAATGCCTTGTTCACAAAATCAGTTAATTCTGATCCTCGAAGCATGCCCTGCTGTAGGCGAGCCAAGTTGAATAACTGACGTGCCTTTTCGCTATCCTGGTTGGTCAAAATTTCACTAACCATAGGGTGATTGCTGTTCACCACTACATTATAGTAGGTGGGAATATCGGTTCCCATACCCTGCAAGGCCGACATCTCTTGCATCCGACGCATAAACTCAGGGCGGGTAATCATAATCGGAAAGGCTTCTGGTGAGCGAGACTCAATCTGAATCGTAGCCATATCGTCGGCAATAGCCGTTTTGAATAGCTCTTCAGCAGCTTGTTGTTCTTCTTCACTGAGTACCGATTCTGGAGCATCCTCCTTTTGAATCAATTTATCAACAGGATCACTATCAATACGTACAATACGAGCATTTTCTAATTTCTGCTCCAATTTTTGAATAAAATGTGTATCAATGATAGAATCTAATTGTAACACATCATAACCCTCTGCCAAAGCCGCTTGTACATAAGCATCCTGCTCCTCTACATTGTTGGTATACAGATAAATCAACTGACCATCTTTGTTGGTCTGCTTTTCGCTAATTTTTTCTTTATACTCTTCCAAAGTGAAGAATTCCCCTTTAGTGTTTTGCAACAACAAAAACTTGGTCGCTTTGTCTGCAAATTTATCTTCAGTAACATATCCGTATTTTACAAAGACGTTCATACTTTCCCATTTTTCCTGGAAAGTTTCACGCTCTTTGCGGAACAGCTCATGTAATTTATCCGCTACTTTTTTGGTAATGTAATCGGTAATTTTTTTAACATTACGATCACTCTGCAAATAAGAACGAGACACATTGAGTGGAATATCTGGAGAATCAATCACCCCATGCAGCAGCGTCAAAAACTCAGGAACAATATCCTTTACCTCATCCGTTACATAAACCTGATTGGAGTAGAGTTGAATTTTGTTTTTCTGTACCTCCATCTGATTGGTCAGTTTAGGGAAGCGACGACTTCGATGCGCTGGCG
>CAZOLU010000188.1:3541-7347 GCA_964580485.1 uncultured Saprospiraceae bacterium
TAGGGAAGTACAAAATACCAGTTAGGTTGAAAGGGTAGTCGATATTAAGATGTACCCAAAACAGAGGGGGTTGACTGAAAGGATACAGCTCGTTGTAAAACTTCAAATAATCCTCTTCGACCAATTCATTAGGTTGCTTTTTCCAAGCAGGACGCGTATTGTTGATGATGTTGGGCACCTCTTTGGTCTCATAAGTAGGTTCTTCGCCTTCTTTGTCGGAGGGGATAGCCGTTTTTTCCTCTTTTGTACCAAAGTGAATTTCGATGGGGAGAAACTTACAATATTTATTCAGTAAGCCTTGAATACGGGCATTTTCCAAAAACTCTTTATCCTCTTCGTTAATAAACAAAACCACATCTGTCCCACGTTCTGTTTTGTCAATGTCCTCCAAGGTGTATTCTGGATCACCCTCACAAGTCCATTTCACTGCTTTAGCATCTTTTTGATAAGATAGCGTATGCACTTCTACCTTAGAAGCTACCATAAAGGCAGAGTAAAAACCTAAACCAAAATGCCCAATAATCGAAGCATCATCTTGATATTTCTCTAAAAACTCCTTGGCAGAAGAGAAAGCAACCTGATTGAGGTATTTCTTCACTTCTTCTTCGGTCATACCAATTCCACGATCACGAATCGTTAGGGTACCAGCCTCCTCATCAATAATGATGTTAATATGCGTATCTCCTAAAGCACCTTCTACTTCTCCTTTACGCGCCAGGGTCTGTAGTTTTGAACTTGCATCAACAGCATTGGAAATCAACTCTCGCAAGAAAATTTCATGATCGGAGTACAAAAACTTTTTAATAATTGGAAATATATTCTCCGTCTGTACCGAAATACTGCCTTTTTGCATAATTATATGTTTGTTGGTGAATAAATGTAGTTAGAAAATGTAGTTTAAGACAAAGATGCTTATTCAAAGCCTGTTCCAAGCAGGGGTGAGCTGACAAAATGACATAAACATGCTTAGGCTCAGCCTAGGGCTGACATCTCGTCTGTTAGATAAGGGCTGGAAGTTGTTATTTCTTGCGCTCGGTTACATACATCAGTAAATCTTCTAGACTTTCTCTGGCTGGAGAGGCAGGGAACTCCCGAAGAATTTCGATTGCTTCGCTTCTGTAATCATACATACGCTGACGGGTGTATTCAATACCAGGACTATGGATTACAAAATTGGTGATTTCACGCACCTTTTCTGGATCGGTATTTTTGTTTTTAATGAGTTTGATGATGTGATTCCTTGTTTTTTTATCCGCAGTATTAAGGGCATGAATCAGGGGAAGGGTCATTTTCTTTTCTTGAATATCGTTTCCAATCGGTTTGCCAGGGTCTCCATCGCCAAAATCAAAGAGATCGTCTCGAATTTGGAAGGCAATGCCAATTTTTTCGCCCATGAGTTTCATGCGTTCAACTACCTTGGGGTCTTCGCTGATGGAAGCTGCGCCTAAGGCGCAGGCTGCCGCTATCAAAGATGCCGTTTTCTTTCGTATAATCTCAAAATATACCTCCTCTTTGATGTCCAGTCGCCGAGCTTTTTCAATTTGCAGCAATTCCCCCTCACTCATCTCCTTAATAGCTTCAGAACTAATATGCAGCATGGGGTAGGTCTTATGTTCAAGAGACAAAAGTAGACCCTTCGCCAGCATATAATCCCCAATCAGCACCGCTACCTTATTCCCCCAAAGGGCATTCAGCGAAAAAAAATCACGCCTTTGCATGGAATCATCCACCACATCATCGTGAATCAGCGTAGCCGTATGCAGCATTTCAATCAGCGAAGCCCCATGATAAGTAGCTTCTGTAACCCCACCACAGATCTTAGCTGCCAAAAAAATACAAAGTGGCCGTACTTGTTTCCCTTTGCGACTGACCACAAAGCTCATAATCTTATCCAATAGCGACACCTTCGATTTCAACTCCTCGGCAAAACGCTTTTCAAACTCCTCCAAATCCGCAGCCACTGGGGCTTTGATATCATTTAATGTTTTTAACATAGTAATTCTTTCAAAATTATTATCTTTTAACCCCTGAAATAGGATTAGCACAACAGCAGAACAAATAACTTTCAGTTTAGATTGAAAATACTAAGATAAAATTAAATTTTATGAATATTATTAAAAATCAGATCCTTCAAGGAAAGCATGGACGACCTTTTGCCTTTGATCTATACCTCCCTTCCAACTTGGTAGCGGGAGAAAAGCATCCCCTGCTCATCTTTGCTCATGGTTTTAAAGGTTTTAAGGACTGGGGGCATTGGGAGGCGATTGCAAAGGCTTTTGTAGAAAAGGGCTATGCTTTTTTGAAGTTTAATTTCGCTTTTAATGGGGTAAGCATCGAGCAGCCGCTTGATTTTGCGGATCTTGAAGCTTTCGGGCAGAATAATTTCAGCAAGGAGTTGGCCGATGCACAAAGCGTCTTAGATTGGGTGGAGCAAAATGCGGAGCACTACCAGTTCAATTTAGAGGATCTGAGCATGATCGGGCACAGTAGGGGAGGTCCTATCGCCATCCTTACGGCTGCTAAAGACCAGCGCATCTCCAAAGTCATCACCTGGGCATCGGTACATGAGCTCGACTATGCCTGGCAAGATCCAGAAGTGATGGCCGCATGGAAGAAAACAGGCGTTCGCTATATTCTCAATGGGCGTACCCAACAAAATATGCCCATGTACTATCAAATTGTAGAAGACTATGAGGCTAATAAGGAAGCCTTCTCTATCTCCAAAGCACTCGAATCTTTCAATAAACCTTTGCTCATCCTACACGGAAATGCTGATCCAGCCGTTCCTACTAGCTCTGCAGACTATCTCAAAAAACACTATCCTCCCGCTCAGCTCAAAATCATTGAGGCTGCAGATCATGTATTTGGAGGGCATCACCCTTTTGGAGAGGCGGAACTGCCCAAGGCTACCCAAGAACTAGTAGCCGCTTCTTTGGCATTTGTCTAAAAGTATCTTGAATATCCATACAAATGTTAATTAAAAAATCAATGAAACTGCCCCACCCTTGGGTATTTTTTGCTATTTTTTCAGTGGTATGGTTACAAATGTCAAAAAACCACTGTTAAAATGCCTATTTTTAGTTTTGAGTGGAAATGGCATACAACTTGCTGAAACATACACGACAATACATCTTTTATGAGCAGGCCGCCTAGTCTCCAGAGCTAGCGTCCCTCAGCCTTAACATCTAAAATAAAATCCTATGAAAAATTTAAGCTTTCTAAAAGTCTGTGCTGGTCTTTCCATGGTCATTGTAGCTACCGCCCTCCTCATTTTTGCCACTAAATTCAATCCTGTACAGGCCGATAGTCCTGCTACTACTGCTGCTAGTGGGAAGATAATGATGCATCAGAATGGATTTGTGATGGGAGGAAAACCATATTATCATATCCTAGTATGGGACTCTGAAAGTGGTAAATCAAAATTATACTGGTTTTCTTCAGGATCATTAGTTAAGGTGGATTACCAACTACCCTCTTCTCCCCTTTATTAAGCGGAAGAAGACTACTACTCTAAACGAGCGTGGGCGATGCCTGCGCTCGTTTTTTTTTTGGTTGATGCGACGAGCTGTCAAGAATTCGTCTAAGGGTTGAAAA
Organism: uncultured Saprospiraceae bacterium; assembly: GCA_964580485.1. Taxonomy (GTDB): domain Bacteria; phylum Bacteroidota; class Bacteroidia; order Chitinophagales; family Saprospiraceae; genus Saprospira. The sequence continues at coordinate 7,136 of CAZOLU010000188.1, forward strand.
CCCTTAGCTGCGGAGCTATCAGCGAGCGAGGGTTTAAACCCTTGCTCGCCATCTCCTTCGCAGCCTAGGGTTTTCAACCCTAGGAAGAGTAAAAGGTGCCTATGCCCTCACCAAAATCTCAAGTGATCCGCCACAGCTTTGGACTCTCTAAGTGAACTCGAAGTCATATTGCGATAGATCTTGACATAAACAATCTTAGAGAAGTTTTGGTA
>CAZOLU010000189.1:0-319 GCA_964580485.1 uncultured Saprospiraceae bacterium
GGAAATATCAGTCCTGAGAATTTTGAACAAAAAAATCAGAGTCTCTACTTTGAACTGGTTGCGGCTTAGGGGAAGTCTACAGAAATATCGAGCTTGATATCCCCTAGGCTCAAACATCACCGCTTCGCCCAACCCAAGCTCTTAAACTGCGCAGCCACCTTATTGGAGAAGTCCTTGAGATTATTAAATCCAAGACTTTTGAGTTGCTTTTGCAGGTTATTCAAGCGTGCGGGTGTTGCGGTATCATCCACTGGTGCATCCATGACAACTTTCATCCCTTTTTGTAGGTTTTCAGGAAGATCCCCTACCTTATATCCTT
>CAZOLU010000189.1:329-4174 GCA_964580485.1 uncultured Saprospiraceae bacterium
CTTGTTTTTGATAGCCTTTGCGTACCTTTTTTAAGGAATCTACTCCCTTTTTGCATTGGGCATAAGCTTCGGGTACATTATTATCCCTTAGAGAAGCATCTACCTTTTCGTGATACATATTGCCCAAACCTTCTGGATCGATCAGCGTACCTTTACCATTTTTTACCTTGAGGATATTCGGTTCTACCTTAATAATTTTACCAGTTTTAGGATCAATGGCTTGATCGGAATAATCGGCACTTGCCTCGATGTGGAATTTGTCCGTTGGCATTTGCTGACAGAGGCGCGACCAATCTTCGGCACTCATATTCGCCGGCTTGCCGGTATGTTTACCAAAAAATTCATGAGATTTTTTTGCCCATTTTTTAGTAGACATTTCAATCCACATATCCTCTCCATTTGGACCTTTTCTGCCCGAGCGCACCACTACGCGGTAGTCACGATCGGTATTTAGGCTAAAGCCCTCTGCGCCAGGTGTTCTAAAGTCATCCACCTTAATATTTTGAGGTTTGATGTTATAGGTCTTGGAAATCCAATCGATGAGGTCTGCATCATGTGCTTTTTGCATAGCAGAGCGGGTATTCTCAAAAGCTTTTTGCACCTCCAAAGGAGCGTGGTGCTTGATGGTACGGACTTTTTGTGGATCCTGCATAATTTCTGTGACCACCTTTTTATCCACATATTCTCTCCCTGCATGGTCTTTTTTAATCGCATCCTTCACCTTTTTGATGGTGGCATTGGTTTCAGGAGGCGGAATCTTATAGCCTCTTGATTGGGCTTCATTTTGCACCTTTTGCAATAGCCAACGCACAATAAATTCGTCTCTCGCCTCTCTTGCTGCTTGCTTTATGGCAAAGACAACCGACTCGCTGCGGTAGAGATTGACGAGGAAATGATAGCTGATGAAAATGAGCCAAGCATAGGCCTTATTTACCCGTAAAACTTTCTCCAAGCGATCTATATCAATCACTCGCCCTTCGGTAGCTTTGAAGAGGCCAAAGATCTGTTTTTCCAGTTGTGTCCAGAAAAAATCGTTCTTATCTTCTTTTTCGCGATAAGCAATGATGGCATCAACAATAACTCCTTTGGTGATGCTTGCCACAGGGGCATAGCCCTTGAGGTAGTAGGCTGCGAGTACATTGAAGGCGATATTGCCCATCCACTCTGCCCACTCCAATACCTCTGTAATTGCAGAAGCCCAAGCATCGACAGAACGATAGGCCGCTTCTCCTTTGGCCATAATGAGATTGCTGATAATTTTCCAAAGCTTTTTGCGATAGACATTTAGCCCCTCTACACCTAAGGTCATCTTGTGTTTCTCTAGCAGCCTTCTCAATTCTGTCCGAACATTTCCGCCATAGGGCGCATGATGTTGAATGATGTTGATGCAATTTTCGTAAGCCTGCTGCCATTCGGGGAAGTCTGGACCAATCCCATAGCTTTTGATCACGCTAGGGATCTGACAGCTAAACTCTTTATCTAAATATCGGGCACTCACGCTAATGGGAGTCGATATAGGTTCTCCTTCGCCTGGAATTTCCTGCTCAGAGCTTAGCTTGTACCGACCATAGGGAATATTATACACAAGATCTTGGAAACTGATTATAGGGTCGAGTACCTCATAGATATTCTTTGCCTCCTTCTGGTCGGTATCGAGTTGAAATTGTAATTGTTCTAATGCTCCTTCGGGAACAATCACCTCTTGCTGTTCTTCATCCCAAACATAAAGTCCAAATTCTAGCAGCTGCTCTAATTTTCCATCTGCACTCAATGCTATTGGATGTTTTTCGGGCGACTCTAGATAAAGTCCTTCTGCCTGTACTCGTACTTTGATGTGGCGTTCTAGGGGTTCTTCTTCTTCGTCTTGCTGTGCAAAAATGACTAAGGTGGAGTAGAGCGATTTTTCTCCTTTTTGAGGAGATTTTTCTGGTCCAGTGATCCGTATCTCTGCAGTTATTGGACTTAGTTGTTTGATTTGAATACTGCTTAGGACGGGGTCTCCTTTTTTATAACTCCCCTCAAAAGTCCATTTCTTTCCGTTGTCTGGGCCTTCAATAAAAGCGGTAATTGTTCGAGTTTGACCAGTTCTACCAGCTTGGAAATAGATTTGATCTCGATCTACGTCTAGCTTCATATCCTGTAAAGAGAATGTTAGTTTTTTCTGGAGGGTTTTCTTTCCCAATTGAACACTAGCGGTTACGCTAAACTCTTGGGGCATTCCGATGCTGTTGCGGACTCGGTCAGGATTAGAAGCCTCTACCCAACATTTTAGCCAGCCATCCTCAAAGACTGGCGCACTTAGATCAATCCATTCCGAAGAAGCCTTGAACTTAATTTCCTGAGAGAGTAGATCTATTTTGCGATCACTTTCCTGTCCAGAAATTGCCACTCTTGCTAAGACCACCAACTGGTCTGTTCCATTTGGTCGCAACCCTTTTTTGCTAGGGGGAACACTGAGCATATCCAAGTGATAATTCTCATTTTTGATGTTGATGGGGATTTGCTGAGTTTTTTGCTTGCTGCCTGCGCTGATATGCACCGTGAGATAAGCCATAGAACTGCCAGTAGCTTCTGCCAGAAATACAGATGTGCTGATCGATCCTCGTCCTTTGGGATTGCTCACTCCAATGGCTTTTTCACTCACTCCAATTTGGATGAGGGCATTATTAGCCAAGGTCTTTTGTCCATTAGAACGCACCTTGTAGACCTTTATAGTAAGTTGATCGTCTTGTCCTTCTGCAAGGGCTAGGCGTTCCTTATTGTACTGAACAATATAGTGCTCTTCTTCTTCTTCCTCCTCCTCTTTTTTCTTCTTTTTGCCATTAGGTTTTGGGGCTGTTTGACCCTTTTTCTTTTTACGTCGGCTAGCAATGGCTCCAATAATAATAGCCGTGGTTAGAATACCAATTACAGTAGTAATCCAGCCATCATCTTCATCTTCTGCAGATGGACTAGGCGTTGGTCGGGGGCGGGGGTTAGGAGCAGGGCTGCCTCCTGAAATCCATCCTCGTTTCAGAGGCCCTAAGTCATAGGGTTGGAGGTAAAAGGCCGTTTCCATTTTGGGATTACTTTTATCCCGTTTCCCTTGAATAAGTATATTCTCAAAACGAAACTTGTCTGTTTTGTAGTCGTATTTCAGGCTAGATACATAATTTCTAATTTCTCCCTTGGAATGACGACAAGCTGTATGAATAAGTACCTTGTTATCCAACAATGGGTTATTATCCCAAGCTCCATGTACTTTGTAGGGGTTGGTTGATAATTTGCAATGTTTCGAGTTTTTTGCTATGCGACTCTTCAGTTCTAAAGCTGCTGCTTTTATCTCCCCATTCGATGGTAAGCGGCTCCAATTAGTACCCATTAGTGCAAGTCTAAGGGTGCCTTCAGAAACAGGCTTTTGAGCCCAAAGGGTCTGACTAATAGCCAGAAATATAAACAAGGGAAGGATTTGGATGCATTTCATAGTCCTGATTGCTTTAGTATTATTGCAAAAACAGGATAAAATTAGTAGCTTTGGGCAATAAAAAAACTGAGTAAGATCAATATATAAAGCGATTTTAGTCAAGCTTAGTATCAACTTTCTTCATCACTTACTTCCCTTTTGCCTTTAAGGGATTGGGGTTGTTGCTAGCTAAAAATTCTAACAATTGATGTAAAAGCCTTTTGCGATCAAGGTAGACTGCTTCTCCATGTTGCTTTTTCCAAAATAAAAGACTAACCTCTCTAGTGATATAGTTGGATAGAATTCGCAATAGGATCTTATCTTGATGACCTACTTCCCAGTAGAATAGGGCAACCGTGGCATAGTAATGTTCCCAATCAAAGGGACTAAACTTGTCAAATTT
>CAZOLU010000189.1:4184-7339 GCA_964580485.1 uncultured Saprospiraceae bacterium
ATTTGAACTTTGTTTTTAGGAGGTCGTCCAAATCATCCATACTTAATCCTTTATTAAACTGTTTTAGAGCATAACGATAAACATCTGTAGCCAAAGTGTTGCGAAGGAATTGCGATTTGAGATAATCAAAATCCATGTGCTATGTTGATAGGGGTTTAAAAATAAAGATCAATAGGGGCCAAGCCCCTAAGCAAGTCGACCCACAATTTCTAATCGTTCAAAGACTTTTTCAGTATGTGGGGCATCCGCCAATTCAGCAGTGAGATCTTGCCCAGCCCAATGCTCGTAGTGTTTGCCATTACGCCACAAGCGGCTATGGGTTACATCATAAATAATACCTTGGTAGGCAACCCAGATTTCTTCATAATCTTGCCCATTGCGCAGTGCCAGTTGAGATCGAGTATAGGTTGCCAGTTGATCCATGTTATTCTTCTATTAAGCTTGCATAATGCGCCTCTTCTTGAAAGTCCATCCATGCATTCCCTCCTTTCTTCTTTTTAAAGATGGGAATTTTAAGTCCGCCATAAAAATTCAACCCATGTACATACTCATTGAATAAAAAGTTGAAAATATTGGTAGACCCCATGTACAGCGGCCCTGCCCGAAAGGCAAAACCCGCATTGAAGTTGGCAAAGCCATCTAAACTAAGGGGCAGTGCTACATCGTACCACTTGTGCTCCCAACGTACACTCATAGCCCAAGAGTTGAGCGCGTGTAGTCTTAACGGAGCATCGTTGTGACTAAAAGCCATATACGCCGTAAAATTAACATAAAGATCCATTAGAAGATTATAATCCACTTGTAAACTGAGTGAAGTTGGGAGACGGAGATTGTAGGGATCCCGATTTTCGGTCATGTTGAAAGAATCTCGCATCAGCTGTCCAAAATCAGGTACTCCATTCAAATCTATGGTATTCAAATCCCAGTTGATCGCTACATCATCAAAATTAGCCCCATAAGTACCTCTATTGAATCGCACAACTCCGAGATCAAGCAATGAAACGCCAACTTTAAGTTTATAGGGGTTGTCAATAGTAGACCTATACTTCTCTCCCGAAGGTCGCCATTCATAAGTAAAACCCATATCCATATTAAAGCCTACCCGATTGAAAAGTGCTTGCGCCCCATCAAAAAGGCTTTGGCGGATGGTGTCATTTCCCTGAATCACCCTCAAATCCTGAAAATTGTCACTATATCCAAAACGAATATCAGAAAGGACCACATTGATGCTATCGGCATTGGGGAAATTGACCACCAAGGAATCGGCATAAAAATACCCACTATAACCGCCTATCGGGAGTTTGAGATGTCCTGCGGCTTTGATCGTATGCTCCCCATTACTCCATACTTCCCGACCATAAGCAATCCCGATTTCTGTCCAAGCAGCTCCCACGGTATTAAAGCGTTGATTGTCTAAGTCGATGTTTTGCAAGCTAGGGTTTTCTAGCTCATCCATAATCATTTGGGCAGTACTAGCTTCCAGATTGTCGATAAAAAAGTACTCTCGCACAGCAGTGGTGATGGCAAAGGCATTTTTGCCGATGCTAAATCCAAAAGAAGGCCCCATCGCATAGCCATGTTGGTGCATTCGGGCAGCGTCTACGTCTCTTTCTTGTAGTTGATCGACTCTAAATTGCTGAAAGTTGTTGTTGTAAAGACTATCAAAAATAGGATTCCTCAACTGGTTGAAGCTAAACATATCCGTATCTACTCGGAGATAATTGTTGCTTAGGTTCATATCCCAATTGATAAGGTTAATATCATATCGATAAGGGCTCTCAATAATACTTGTAGGGTTCACCATCATAGATTGCAAGCCTGCATAATTGCTTCCATGATAACCAATTGCAATTTGTGCATTTAGCTGGCTTTCTAGTAGTAGAAGTACTAGAAAGTTTAGGGTTTTAAGTCTGTTCATAACGAGTTGATTTTTAGATGATGTAGCTGAGTTAGCTACCTACTTATACTTATTGTTCTTGCAAATTTTTGTTTGGATTAGAACAAAATAGTTTAGTTTCTTAAGTTCTGATAATCAGTCTTCGGATAACGATTTGTATTAAAACGTTAAAGAGGAGTGATTTATACTATTCCCAAAATAGTATTTTCATTTTGATCTTTAAACTGTCAATGGAATTTAATCTAAGAGGAGAGCTAGAAAAATCATAAAGGTATAGGAATACATTAGAAGGATGTAGAGCTAGTTCTAGCCTTCAAGCTTAAAATCGCAATTCGGCATCATCACTTTTAGTTCTTCCAACTCAGCTTCTGAACAGCTGTTCCTATCTATAAGAAGAGTTTCTAAATTTCTAAGTTGTTTAAAAGACTTGGGGACTGTTCTAATCTGATTCCCGCTGATGTTCAATATCTTCAAGTTCGTTAATTTCCCAAAAGATTCAGGAAGACTTGTGAGTTGGTTTTTATTAAGATATAATGCTTCAAGTTGATGAAGTTGCCCAAAAGATTCGGGTAATAGAATAAGCTGGTTGAAACTTAGGGAGAGTTCCGTTAAATGATGTAAATTTATAAAAGAAGGAGGTAGGGTGCTTAGTTCGTTAATGGGCAGTCTTAGTCTTTTGAGATTTTTTAATTCTCCAATAGCATTAGGTAAAATCTTAAGCCGACTGTTACTTAGCGTTAGACTTTGGAAGGATAGTAGGAGTGCAGGACAGTGAAGCCAATTTTCTAATGTATTATTCTTGATGGATTCTTGTAAATAGAGATCCTTATCTTGTATGAAACTAGGCAAAGAGAATAGTCTTTTTCTGCCAAAAGACCTGAGTATAGGCATTAGTTCAATCTTTATACTTCTCCTTAGTTTATCATTTCCCCTCAATATCTCCAAGGCCAATTCCGTATTGACACCTCCTGAAAATAGTAGATGATAAAAATTTTCTTTTTCTGTTTCCATAGCTTAAATACACTGCAAATTATTAACTCAAAAACAAGAATAAAATCAAGCTTAAAACTGCTAGAAATATAGGGCAATGTTTTTTTCTAACAAAACCCTAATCAGATGTTCTGTCAAACCTATGGAAAAGAAGCATTTAGCGCTGGGGTTTTTACTTATTTTGTGAAAATAAATTTTAAATTAATAAAATTTTTAGAATGGGGTTAAACGGAAATTAAAAATATGTCAACTCTTTAATATTCATTAT
>CAZOLU010000190.1:0-861 GCA_964580485.1 uncultured Saprospiraceae bacterium
TTTTCTGAAGTATCAAATCGCAATAAGCGCATGCTACGATCTACGGCAAGATGCCGGTCTTTTTGCTTGAGTCGCTGCGTAACTTCTGGATTTTGATTATAAGCCTGTAAAGATCGGTTGAAAGCTACTTCCGCATCCTTATCTAGTTCTCCTTGATGATAATGAATCTGCGCTGCTTTTAAGTTGGCATCTGCTTCTACAATCGCCTTTACTAAGCCATCTCGATAATGCTCATAGACATCTTGTTGAAAACCAGGGGTGGTCATGTTGTAAATCAGGTGTTGGGTATAACCACCAGCAGTACTATGGGTGTGCTGTGCCAACAGCATGAGGTTGGCATCTTCGTAGCCTAGGTCTGGATATTCTTCATTGAGTTTACTTAAAATCCCGTGTTTGAGGTAGTTGGTAATGAAACAAAGATCTGCCACAAGCATCGCCATTTTTCGACCGCCCTTTCTGAACACATAAGCCCTTGCATACTGAGGGGTTTCAATTCCACCTTTGAGATAATGAAAATGCCGACCATAGCCCAACATGCCACAGTTTTCTTTGTAAAAAGTAATTTCAACTTTGCTGCTTCCGATTTTATACATGAGGATAAATCAATTAGGTACTGGATTGAGAAAATAGGTGGGTGTTCCATATTTGGATGTAAGTTGCAGCACAGTTCCCCTATTCCAAAAAATATTTTCTTTGAATAGCTGTTTAAATTCCAATCTGCACTTAGAATATGTCTGAATTTTTAGGTACTTATAATCCGTAGTTTAAGTCCCTAGCCTTAGGCAATAGTCTTAGTTCATTCTAAACTTGTACAAATACGCCTGAGTAGCTTCTAATTGATCTTCTTTTGTAGCAATTTGC
>CAZOLU010000190.1:871-7285 GCA_964580485.1 uncultured Saprospiraceae bacterium
TGCTCAATCTTTTGTACCTGTTGTTGTACCAATTCTGGAGGGAAATAGTGTGTAATAAAAACCCAGAAAACCTCGCCAGACCGAAGTTCTTGTTTCAGGCGATCCGCAGGAACTTCCGCCCAATCCTCTGAACTAATATAGTTTTCAAAGTGCCAAGCATTCTGATAATAATCATTATAAAAATAAAAAGCAGAACGGGCATCCCAATGTAAATAAATCAACTCTCCTGCATCTCGATGTTTTTGCAGATGATGCATCAAGGCTTTAGAATCTTCCAACTCCATTTTCACCCACAAATGTCTATATCCATTCTGATTAACAACCCCTACAAGCATCGGTAAAAATAATACATATTTCCAAGGGCTTGATAAGGTACTCCAAAGCCAGGACACCCCTAAGCCAATAATCAAAAGAAAAAATGGGATGAGGAAAAGAATAAGTCGTTCTGTTAAAGAGTACAACTCAAAGCTAGAAGTAAAAAAACAAAATAGAATAGGCATAAACAACAAAAAAGCAATGCCTCTCTGTGCTTTAATCAATAAAAGCAGCCCCCCTAGAAAAGCAGCGATTCCCCAAATCAGGGATACAGCAGTTTGATCCAAGACTAGGCGAAAGCTTTGATCCAGTAGCCCCAAATTCTGTTTCCAAGCGGTAGGCTCTAGCGTAAAAAACTGGAAGTAATAAATCTGATGATAATTTTGTAAAATATCATCCTGAGCATCTTGGTACAAAAGCAGAAAAAAATAAACGGCAAAACTCAGTGCCCAAAAAAAGCCCGTCAGTAGCAACTTGGGGAACTGCCGCCAGCCTCCTTTCCACAGAAAAAACAAGCCGATGGCTGCCAATAAAAAAATGATTGGCATAGACAGCCAAATGACTATCGCTCCAGCAAGCCCCCAGTAAATCGCCTGCTTCCACTGCTCTACCCCAGCTTTGCTTCGCAAGGCCCAAAGCAAAAAGAGTTCGTTCCAGGCGATATCTAAAGCATATTGCTTGAGTTCGCTGCTGTATCGCATAATCAAAGGAGATAGAGCAAAAAGCAACAGCAGATAAGCCCCCACAGGGGCTTTGATCTTGAGCTCTTGGATGAGCAAGGCGAGCAGCAAGAGGGCGGCTGCGCCGCCTATCAAAGAAGGTAACCGCATCGCTAGCTCCTGCATCCCAAACAGCTGCGTACAGGCCTTGACCCAACACAGGTATAAAGGCGGAGCCATTTGCCCACGATCCAAACTCTCGAAAAATTGTAGATAATCTCTTTCGGCAATATTCAAAGCGACATTGGCCTCATCTAGACGAAAAGACCTATTTTGAACATAGACCACCAATTGTAGTAGCACCCCCAATGACAATATGGCATAGTAATAAAGGGGAAACGATGTATTGACCTTACTGCTTTGCATAATTTGATATTATACTAATTCAAAGCCTAAAGGTACATCTTTTTCTAAAAAAAGGGGGCGACAGGTCTATCCTTCCTGCCGCCACGGTCTTGCCGGGATTCAAACCCGGGAATATCTTTCGATATATTTGAGTTAGCAGCTAAATTGCCTTTGTCCACTCGGCCACAAGACCTCCCAGTAAGTTGGTTCCTTACAAAAAAGCACAACAGCTGGATCACTTGCTACCCTTGCTCTGCCACTGAGCTATCACCCATTGTTGGTATTTTTAGACCAATAAACAATGAGACAAGAGACTCAAAGACTAGAAGATGGTTAGCTTAGGATTTAAATTTTAGTTAGACTTGAAACTAGTAGATACTAGACTAAAAGACGATTTGTATATTTTAGGGGCAGCTCCCCCTTAGGGTCGCTCCGCTATGGTTGGTAGCTCGCCATTCGGCTCGGCCCCTACGGGTCTCCTAGCCTAGGGCTAGGCCTACCGCCCAGCGCGGCGCCACTAGCAAAGCACTTACGGTTTGTTAAAACCTTATAAGAAGGAGATTAGTTCCCAAGGGCTAAATTTTCTTTAGCATTCATAAACCAGCCTCGATCCTATTCCAAACAACATTCTTAAGGAAAACCTCTACGGAGCCTTCACTACTGCTTTCTTCCGATACGAAACCAAAAACACCCCAAAAGCAATCATCCCCCCTGCTAAAATTAGAGTGCTATTCAATTGGTCACTACCCAAAGCCACAGCAATAATAGAAGCCAAAAGGGGTTGTAGGTAGATATAAGAACTGACAACCGAAGCCTTGACGATCGTCAAAGCTGCCGCATTTAAGAGATAAGCCAAAAATGTAACCCCAAACAGTACAAAAGCCAATACGCCCCATACTTTCATAGGCAAAGCCTCCCACTGTATCAAACTTGCCTCATGATAACCAAAAGGGATGATATACAACAAGCCAAAGCCAAACACATATTTGAGTAAAGTAACTGGATGGTACTTTGCCGCCAAAGGTTTGATTAAAATCAAGTAAACCGCATAAGCTGCGGCATTCACCCCCACCAAGATGTTCCCCAAAGTAGGATTAGGAGCATTAGGAACATTGGCAGAAGCATTGGACATAATCAACAAAAAAGCACCACTCAAGCCCAAAGCCACTCCCAAAACCTTTTTCCAACCAACAGCTTCCCGAAAAGCAATTATAGAAAAAATCAATACCAAAATAGGGGTCGTCAGCATAATCAAAGACCCATTGATCGGAGTAGTCATATCCAAACCCTTAAAAAAGGTCAACTGATTGATCGCCACCCCAAACAAACCACAAATGGCTAGACGAAAAATATCCTTTCTAGGTACCCTTTCCCGAACAATCAAAGCACTCAACCCAAAAAGGGTAGTCCCCGCAATAGCACGCAACAAAATAAAGCCAAAAGGCTGAATATAAGCAGGCATCGCAATCTTAGCCAACGAAAAATTGGCTGCATAAATCGCCGCCACTGTAAACATAGCTAAATGTGCCAAGAGGATTTTAGGATTCATATAAAATTATATCACATTAAAATGCCTCTATAACCCCAATGAGTCTAAAGAGTTTTGTAATTTTAATCCAAAGATATAAAATTAACCTACTCAAAATACAGATCCCTTGCGCATATTTGCCATCTCCGATATCCACGGTTGCCAAAAGACCTTTTTAACCCTACTAGATCGTATTGGACTCCAGCAAGACGACCAACTCTACCTTTTGGGCGACTATATCGACCGAGGGCCTGCTAGTAAAGGGGTTTTCGATAGTATCACCAACTTGCAAACGCAAGGCTACCATGTCCATTGCTTGCGAGGAAACCATGAACAAATGCTATTGGATGCCCGTACCGACCCTTACATGGCATCTATCTGGATGAAGAATGGAGGTATACAAGCACTGCAAAGCTTTCAAGTCTCTAAGCTAGCAGACATTCCCCAACCCTACTTTGATTTTATGGAGAACTGCGCTCATTATTTTGAGCAAGATGCCTACCTATTTGTTCATGCAGGTCTCAACCTTGAACTACCCAACCCACTAGCAGATAAAAAATCAATGCTCTGGATTCGCAAATGGGAAGAAAAGGGATACCTCAGCTGGCTAGCTGGGCGAAAGGTCATTCATGGCCATACGCCCCAAAAGCGCATAGACATTGAAAGGCGTTTTGAGGCATTTGCTCAAGGCAAGCATCCTATACTCAATATTGATCGTGGTTGTGTTTATGATAAAGTGGCTTACCATCAGCTCTGTGCAGTGGAATTGACGGGCATGCGCCTGTTTTTTGAAAAAAATGTTGGCTAGTATTTTTATCCTTTAGATATACTTTCCTATTTTTGTTTATGTTTCGTTGTATCTATTTTTCAATTTTTTATCTAAACCTATGAATAAAAAAATATCCTTGTGGCCGCTACTGTGCTTGCACTATTTGCAACATCCTGTAAAAAAGATGTTTTCAATGCAAATCGTCTAGAAGGTAGCTGAACCATCACCGAGTACAAAGTTGGGAATACTGATGTTTTGAGTAGCGACTACAATGTTTCTATAAGCACAGGTGGTTCAGCTAGTATAAGCGTTAAGACAAGATTCAACTCTGCAAATATACTGTTTGAAGAAGATGGAGACTTCACCGAAAACATCAATTACACAGCCACCTCAAGTTATAGCTATTATGGCTACACCTACACCGACAGTCTGACCAGCAACTCTAGTGCTAGAGGGCTTTGGTCTTGTATCAACACAGACCTTTTGCTATCTTTTGAAACAACCGAATCTTCTACTAATACGGATTACCTCACAGCTTATAGCAGCCCTATGAATTCTCCTTTCTTTACAGGGGACATCTACGGCTACAACAATCGTGTTACTACAGAGCGTTACGACATCATCAAGCTCACCAAATCGGAGTTGGAGATGGAAGGCACTACGGCAAATGGTACACTTGTAAGTATCAAAGCGACTAAAAACTAAGCTAGATATAGATTTTCTTGGGGTTACTCCAATGGCGTAACCCCTCTTTTTGTTTTTAAAACTCCATAGCTACAGCTCTCTTCATGAATGTTCAACCCTTCAGCTTTAAGTTTAGTGAAAACCTCCCAAGCCTTCTACAAAAGTTAGGCTGTACCATATCCATCAGCACCTACCAAGCCGGAAAGCTTATCTTCATCAGCTCTCATGATGGGATCAACATGGTACAAATGGCTCGAAATTTCAGAAAACCGATGGGAATTGCCCTGAAAGGTAAAAATTTGGCCATTGCAACTTTAGGAGAGGTCTTGGTTCTTCGAAATGAAGAGGAACTAGCCCGGCATTATCCCCCTCAACCTGGTAAATTTGATGCGCTCTTTATGCCTCGCACTTCTTATCATACGGGGGCTTTAGATATACATGATGTATCTTGGGGAAAAAAGGGGCTATGGGCCGTCAACACACAGTTTTCTTGACTCTCTTTGGTTTCTCCCGATTATAGTTTTGATCCACAATGGCAGCCCCATTTTATCACAGAACTTAGCCCAGAAGACCGATGCCACCTCAATGGCCTAGCCATGCAGGAAGGCGAGCCTATCTATGTTACAGCCTTAGGCTATGAAGATGTTGCAGATAGCTGGCGCAAAACTAAGGTAGACGGCGGAGTATTGATGCACGTTCCCAGTAATGAATTTGTAGCTAGAGACTTGGCTATGCCACACTCGCCCCGTATTTATAATGGTGAAATTTTTGTACTGCTCTCTGCTAAAGGGCAACTCGCCAAAGTAGATCCCAACAATGGCAAAGTAGAAGTCCTTGCCCATTTAGGTGGACTAGCAAGAGGAATGACCAAAATTCAAAACTACCTCTTTATTGGCTTGTCTAAAATTCGGAAAACAAGTAAAGGATTTAGAGACCTCCCCATTGCCAAAACCGCGGATAAAGCTGGTATTATTGTCTTCAACTTGGAGACGGGCCAGGTAGAAGGTACCATCATCTATCCCCGTTCGGTAGATGAGATCTATGATGTACGGGTCATGCCTAATATGGTGAGAGCTAACATTGTTACCCCAGAAAAAGAGGTGGCTAGGATCGGAATCACTAGCCCACAATTTAGCTTTTGGAAAATCCCCAAGGAAGACAAAAAATAACCTATCTGTTTTACTTCATCGATACAAGCCCCGACGGATAGGAACTGCAAGCCTTCAGCCCGTAAAGCACTGAAAGTGGGAAGTCCCAGTCCTTATGCTACAGCCCCATGCTTCTCTTGACATAGACCAAACAGATACAGAATAACTACTGCCCCAACACTGGCAATTCAATCTGTGTAGGGTAATCTGGGCCATAATGAATCTTCAACTCATAACCCTGCTGATTCACCTTTTCAAAAATATAGCTATCCCCCCCAGCAATCGACACCCGAATCTTCGAGCCTTTTTGAAACTCCCAAGATACGGGCAAGAGGTCAAACTCTATTTCGATGACTTCCCGGGGTTGCACAGGCATTTCCTGATCGAGGGTGTGTAAGATAGGCGGACCCGCCTCACAATAAAAACCATGCTCTCCTTTTTTGCGATGTGTCGCTCGCAGTTGACCTTCTGTCACCTGATAAACCTCTCCCGAAGCGGTTAATTCCTCAAGATACACAAACAGCGCCCCATCGCATTGATCCATACTTGCATAAATCTTGACCTTAGGATGCCCCGTCATTTCTAGCGGATGCTCCAACACAGTAGACTCGTAATGCAAGAGGTCTTTGCTGCGCGCCGTCCAGTCGTGATAGGTATACGGGTTTTTGATACGGCCGTTTACGGCCGTCCAGCGCGACATAGGGCCAGTACCAAAGCTATTGTCCTCTTGGCGAAGATCTGCACCATTTTGGCTCGGCACTGTGCTGGCAAGTTGTTGGTTGGAGCCTAGATAGTAGGTAGAGGGGATCGCCTTGGGTGGCCAGCTCGCTGCACCTTGCCATTTTTCAGCCCCCATAGTGAAATAATGTACCCTCGGTTCTTCATACAATCCATTGTCAATCCCTT
>CAZOLU010000191.1:0-7283 GCA_964580485.1 uncultured Saprospiraceae bacterium
CAGGATTAAGGCAAATTTTAAAACATCATTTGCTATTTTCTTAAAATTCCCTATTTTTGCATTCGGCTTTCACAAGCTCCTAACAATTTATTAACCTAACTGAGTAACAAATTTAATTATGCAACTTTTCATTAGAAACCTGCAACAGCTCACCCTGCTTTGTTTGTGTATTTTTGCCACTACTCCCCTCTTCGCACAACATCATCAGCACAATCATAGCCATACACATACGCACAGTCATGACGGAGTTCCTCCCCACCGTACCTGCCATGCCGTAGAAGTGATGAATCAGTACATGCAACAGCATCCTGATGCCACAGAGCGTATCCAAGAAATTGAACGTCATACTCAAGATTATATCAGTAGTGGTCAGGCGGCTACTGATCGCAACATCATTAGTATTCCTGTAGTAGTACATGTTATTTACAACAACAGTACTGAAAATATC
Organism: uncultured Saprospiraceae bacterium; assembly: GCA_964580485.1. Classification (GTDB taxonomy): domain Bacteria; phylum Bacteroidota; class Bacteroidia; order Chitinophagales; family Saprospiraceae; genus Saprospira. The sequence continues at coordinate 449 of CAZOLU010000191.1, forward strand.
AGTGATGCACAGATTCTTTCTCAAATGCAGGTATTAAACGATGATTTTCGTCGTCAGAATGCAGATGCCAACGGAAAATGGTCTCAAGCTGCAGACACCGAAATCGAATTTTGTTTAGCCACAGTAGATCCTAATGGAAATCCCACTACGGGAATTACACGTACTTTTACGAATGTAACTAGCTTTAGCACCAATAATGCTATGAAATATAGTAGCCAAGGCGGTAAAGATGCTTGGCCTACAGATCAGTATTTGAATATGTGGGTTTGTGATCTTGGTGGTGGAATTTTGGGCTATGCTCAATTCCCCGGTAGCGGTGCTGCTGCTACGGATGGTGTAGTAATGGGATACAAATACTTTGGTACGGTTGGCGCAGCCACTGCCCCGTTTGATGGTGGTCGTACAACTACCCATGAAGTAGGACACTGGCTGAATCTTCGTCATATTTGGGGTGATGGTCCTTGTGGTCAGGATGACTTTGTAGGAGATACTCCAGAATCTGATGCTCCTAACTATGGCTGCACTCCGAATCATGTTTCTTGTAGCTCTGCCGATATGGTTGAGAACTACATGGATTACAGCGATGATGCTTGTATGAACTTGTTTACCTCAGGACAAAAAGCAAGAATGCGTGCACTTTTTGCACCTGGTGGCTTCCGTGAAAGCCTAGTAAATTCTAATGGCTGTGGTGGTGGATCTACTGGTGGTGGGCCTGCGGCTTGTGCTGCTAACATCAACAGTTTCCCGTACAGCGAAGGTTTTGAAGCTGGCTTGGGCGACTGGAGTCAATCTAGTAGTGATGATATAGACTGGACACGCCGCAGTGGTTCTACGCCTTCAGGTAGTACTGGACCTAGTGCTGCAAGTGCTGGTAGTTTTTATATGTATGTAGAAGCTTCTTCCCCCAACTACCCTAGCAAAATTGCTGTTTTAAACTCTCCTTGCTTCAACTTGAGTAGCTTAAATGCACCTGAATTGAGCTTCCAATACCATATGTATGGTAGCAATATGGGTACGCTTTCTTTACAGGCCTCTAACGATGGTGGCAACAACTGGGTAACAATCTGGTCTCAAACTGGAGATCAAGGCAATAGCTGGATCGCTGCGAATGTAAATCTTAGCGCTTATGCTGGTGATAGCGAGCTTCGCTTGCGTTTCTATGGCTCTACGGGTTCTAATTTTAGAAGCGATATGGCTATTGATGACATTAGCTTGAGTAATGTGAGTTCTGGTGGTGGATCTACTGGCGGAGGAAGCAGCTCTTGTGCAGATAATGAGGTTACCTTGAATATTAGTTTTGATAACTATGCTAGTGAAACTTCTTGGTCTATTGTAGATGCTAGTGGTAATACGGTAGCTTCTGGAAGTGGTTATGCTAATGGCGATAATGGCCATAGTGAGACGCTTTGCTTGGTGGATGGTTGCTATGATTTTGTCATCAATGATAGCTATGGAGATGGTATCTGCTGTGCTTATGGTAATGGTTCTTATAGCCTTAGCGATGCAGAAGGAAATATTTTAGCTGCTGGTGCAGAATTTACAAATACAGAAACTACCAATTTCTGCTTTGGTGGATCTTCTAGTGGTGGTGGTGCACCTACTACTGCTTGTCCAGTCATCGACTTCAATGCCAACCCCGTGGTTTCTTATGGTGGCTCTCAGGATAATGGAACACACAGTTTATTGGATGCAAATACCGTCGTTTTGAATGGTAATTCATGGAAAGCCATCAACCTAAACTACACCGTTACTTCTAATACTGTGATTGAATTTGAATTTGGAAGTACCACCCAAGGAGAAATTCATGGTATTGGGTTTGATAATGATAATGGTATCAGTAATGATCGCACTTTCCGTCTTTATGGTACGCAAAACTGGGGGATTGCAAATTACAATGATTATGCAGCGAATGCAGGTAGCTGGAAAACTTATGTCATTCCAGTAGGACAATTCTACACCGGTTCTTTTGATCGTTTGTTCTTTGCTAATGATGATGATGCCAATAGTGCTTCTAATTCTTACTTCCGAAATATTCGCATCTATGAGGGATCTTGTAGTGGCAGTCGTACCGTAGCAGTGACTCCTGGTCCTGCGATTGTAGAAAACCAAGGAGAAGCAGAATTTGAGTTGGAGCTTTATCCTAATCCTGCTCGCCAAGTAATCAACATTCAGTTGATGACCAAAACTCAAGCGGTTCAAACTCGAATTTTGGATGCAACGGGTCGTACGCTTTGGTTTGGTGAGTTGAATGATGGTATCAATCAAATCAATATCGAAGATCTTCCTGCGGGTGTTTACCACCTCAATGCAGTGCAAGCCGATGGTACTGTGATTACACGCAAGTTTGTTAAGACCAACTAAAGCTAGTTGCAGAATACGAGACTATTAGACCGCTAGGCTTTTAAACTAAAAGACCCAAAGATAAGATGATCTTATCTTTGGGTCTTTTAGTTTAAAAGCCTAGCGGTCTAATAGTCTCAGCAAATGCAAGTTTGTACTGCTTTATTTAAGATAAGGGATGCCCCATGTTTTTTCTTTCGATATAGCACAAGATATTATGGCTCATTAAAATAGTTTTCAATATCTCCATTTTTCTGAATAATACGCAGCCCCTTGCTGTCATCCCGGTACAGTACCAAGCGCAGCTTCACCCCATCAATTTCTGTAAAAATCAAATAACAGTCTTCCAAGGTATGTTCATCCGTTGCTTCTGAGAAAGAGCTAATCGGATGCACTACAGCTGAGCCATCTTTAGAACTTTGAACAATCTCATTTTTCTTGAATTTGAAAACGTATTTTCGATCTGCCTCTTTTACCTGCGACCAATTGGAACTAGCAGCATTGTAGGTTCGTATTTGTTTGTAGTTAAACTTCAAATTTCTTTGCCCTATCACCCAAAGTGGAAGCATAAATAATAAGCCCATGCATAAAATCTGTTTCATCATCCTATGTTTTTTTATAGTCTATTTACCAAAAAATTGAACGCAGGGATAAAAAAGAAAAAATTGAGCCAAACCAAACCGATTTAGCAAGAAATTCTTAAATTTATCAATAAGCAGTAACATTTTAGTATTCAGATACATAAAAAATGAGTACCCCCTATTCTTAAATTATACAAAATAATCATGGACCAAGTCAATCCTACTCCAAAAACAGCAAAGGTTATTCGATTTGGTAAGTTCAGGTATCTTGCAGCTGCAGCCATACTATTGGTCATTTTAGCCATGTGCTTTTTACCAGTATCTCAAGAGCTCAGCATTTTCAGTGCATTGGAAGATAAAATTTCCGAAACCTTCGATATTTTATCTTCCAGAGGAGCTGATGGGCAATCTCCTGAGATCGGTAAATTACAGCATTGTATGGAGTTGTATAATAGCAAAAACTATGAAGAAGCCCAGGTTGCCTTTCAAGATTTTGTAGACAGCTATCCGGAATCTGACAACATTGAAGAAGCAAAATTATATATGGGGATTACTCAGGTACAAAACGGAGATTTGGAGCAGGCCTATCCTACGTTCAAAGACTTGGCTGCAAATGAGAATTTCTTTATGAGAGAAGATGCACAGTGGTATCTTGCCCTTTCCTATGTATATTTTCGTGAGTTAGATCAAGCTAAGCAAATCTTTCAAGAGCTTGCAGAAAGTGAAACCTACGGCGAAAAAGTAGCTGCTATGCTTGAAGGAGATGCCCACACCCACGATGATCAGGTACTCTTTAGATAAGAGCATCATTCTTCCTGATCTTCCATCATTTTCTTCAGTTCTAGCAGTTTTAGCATACTTTCGATGGGAGTCATGCGATTTAAGTCCAGTTCGTTGAGGTAGGCTTGCAGTTTTTCGACCCTTGGGTCGGGTGCCGCATCAAAAAAGCTCAGTTGCATGGGTTGGGTAGTCTCTACTTGCTTGAGTTTAGCACTCAGACTATTGCTTTTTTCACTTTGCTCTACACGCTGGGCTTCTAGCTGTTGCAGAATTTCAGTAGCACGATGCAGTACCGCTTTGGGCATTCCAGCCATACGAGCGACATGGATTCCAAAACTGTGTTCAGACCCTCCTTCCACCAACTTGCGCAAAAAGATGACTTTCTTACCCAGTTCTTTGGTAGATATATGGAAATTTTTAATTCTAGGGAATTTATTCGCCAGTTCGTTCAACTCATGATAGTGCGTAGCAAAAAGCGTCTTGGGTCGAGCCTCCCCATTGTTGTGCAAAAACTCCGCAATAGACCAAGCAATGGAAATACCATCATAGGTAGAAGTTCCTCGCCCAATTTCATCCAATAAAATCAAAGAGCGATCCGAAATATTGTTGAGAATACTTGCCGTTTCGTTCATTTCCACCATAAAGGTAGATTCCCCAGAGGAGATATTATCCGAAGCCCCCACCCGAGTAAAGACCTTATCGATCATCCCTAGTTGAGCAGATTTGGCGGGAACAAAACTCCCCATCTGTGCCATCAAACTAATTAAAGCCGTTTGACGTAGTAAGGCAGATTTTCCCGACATATTAGGCCCAGTAATCATCAACAATTGCTGTTCCTCATTATCCAAATAAATATCATTCGGTATGTAGAACTCTCCTACGCCTAGATGTTGCTCAATCACAGGGTGGCGACCTTCTTTGATGTTGATCGCAAAAGAATCATTCATTTCCGGTTGGCAATAATCCTGCTCCAAAGCCAATTTAGCAAAACTCAGCAAACAATCAAGCTGTGCCACCAGCGCCGCATTGCGTTGAATAGGACGAATATAATCTGCAAGGAAAAAGAGCAGCTCCTGATACAATTGCTCCTCTAGGCTCAAAATCTTTTCCTCTGCACCCAGGATTTTCACTTCCAATTTTTTTAGTTCATCGGTGATGTAACGTTCTGAGTTGGTCAAGGTCTGTTTACGCACCCAATGATCGGGAACAAGCCCCTTGTTTTTGTATTTGTTGGTCACCTCAAGATAGTAGCCAAATACATTATTAAAACCAATTTTCAGATTATCAATTCCCGTAGCAGTCGCTTCCTTTTGTTGGATTTTCAGGAGATGATCTTTACTATTTTTGATTAAATCCCTTAGTTCATCCAATTCCTCAGACACTCCATCAGCCATCACGCCCCCTTTATCCAACTTGACAGGAGGCTCTTCTTTGATGTCATGGTCGATACGTTCTCGCATTTCAGGGCAGAGTTCGATTCCTGCTGCAATTTTTTGCAAATGCTCGTTGCTGGTCTTTTCCAGCGCTGCCTTTAGCGGCTCTAATGCGCTGAGTGCATACTGCAATTGCTTGACCTCTCTGGGGTTGATTTTCCCTAGAGGCACCTTGGAAATTAGGCGTTCGAGATCCCCCAATTGTTGAATTTCTTCTTCCAGCATAAAGCTCAGCTCGGCCTGCTCGATAAAATACTGCACCACCGAATGCCTTGCTTGTACCGCTTTCAAGCTTTTAAGTGGCAGCAAAACCCATTTGCGCATCAAACGTGCCCCCATCGGTGAGCTCGTTCGGTTCATGATGTCGAATAAGGATACTCCCCCCTCTCCGGCAGCATGTACCAATTCTAAGTTCCTTACCGTAAAGCGATCCAGCCACACATATCGATCATTATGAATTCTGGAGATGTTGCTCAAATGCTTGAGGTTGGTATTTTCTGTAGATTGCAGATAGTGCAAAATAGCGCCTGCTGCAATTTGGGCGAGCTCCAACTCCTGAATACCAAAACCTTTGAGGGAGGCGACTTCAAATTGCGCCAAGAGTTTTTCCTGTGCATAATCCTCCATAAACACCCAATCATCAATGCCGTAGCTATAGTATTTGGTAGAGAAATGCTCTTCTAGACGTTTTTTATCGTGTTTGGCATAAATAATTTCAGAGGGGTTGAAATTTTGCAAAAGCTTATCGATGAGCATCGAACTCCCCTCTGTTACCAAAAACTCTCCCGTAGAAATATCCAACAAGGCCAAACCCATTTGCTCTTTTTTTCCAAAATGTAAGGCTGCAAGAAAGTTGTTGTTTTGGTGGTCTAGGATTTTATCGTTAATCGTTACACCAGGGGTAACGACCTCGGTCACTCCACGATCTACCACTTTTTTATGTTTGGAGGGTTTTTCTAATTGATCGCAGATGGCCACTCGGTAGCCTGCTCGTACTAATTTGGGTAAGTAGGTATCCAGAGAATGATGAGGAAATCCGGCCAGCTCGATTTTGGAGGAGCCGTTGTTTCGAGCGGTCAGGGTAATGCCCAACACTTTGGAAGCAAGTACGGCATCTGAGCCAAAAGTTTCATAAAAATCGCCTACCCTAAATAGTAAAACTGCATCAGCATGTTTGGTCTTGAAGTCATTGTATTGCTTCATCAAAGGGGTAAGGGTCTTGCTTGTTTGCTTTCCTGATTTTTTCTTCTTCGTCAAGATCTATATGGTTTTTGGTAATGAGTTACTTGCATCTGCTTTATTCATGTGAATCTCCGATGGATTAGAAGGACAGGCCTTCAGCTCGCAATTCCGTAGAGTGCGGCTCATACACAACTATGCTTGAGTTCACGCTTCATTACAAAGCTAAGGATTTCTGTTTAAAAAATCAGATTCTGGGACTTTTCATCTGCTTTGTTTTAATTGGGGGGGGGCTATAGGAAGACTACAGAAAGACCAATCAACACCCTTATAGCTGAACAACTCTGCGACATTACCTACCTCATAGTTCACTTGTATAGCGTTTTGAGTTTAATTCAAAGTGATTGCTACATAAATACACTAACTGAGGGATGGGAATAACTAAAAACAGAGAGTTTTATATTTGTGTGCAAACAACAAACGAAAACTCTCTGAAACATTAAGTTATGCCACCAAAGTTAC